>JAGRCC010000275.1 GCA_020433785.1 Anaerolineae bacterium | reverse complement strand
TTGCTGTTTATCGCCACGGTTATCTTTATCGGCTTGGTTTTACGGGGGCGTCGATTTGGCCGCCCGGTGCCGTTGGCTAAAGAGTTGGCTCGCCGCGCCCCGCTGGAATACATCACCGCGATTGCCAATCTGGGACGACGAGCCGAACATCGCGCGGCTACCCTGGAGCATTATCGCCACCGGCTTAAACGGGAATTGGGGCGCCGTTACCGGCTCAATCCCACCTTACCCGACGACGAATATCTGGCCCAACTGGCCCGTTTTAATCCCTCCATCGACATTGAAGCGCTGAACAAGCTGTTGACCCAACTACGCCAACCCCAAGTTAGTGAAGGGGAACTGGTGCAACTCGCGGCAAATGTAACCACCTGGTTAAAGGAGTAATGGCATGTCAATTAGTGATTTACTGGTCCTATCGCAACGTCTGCGGAAAGAAGCCGACAAAGTTTTGGTGGGGCTGGAAGAACCGTTTGAACTGTTGGTCGTGGCTCTGCTGACCGGGGGGCACGTCCTATTGGAAGGCGTACCCGGTACGGCCAAAACCTTGATGGCCAAAACCGTCGCTCATCTCGTTCAGGCCGACTTTAGTCGAGTCCAATTCACGCCCGATCTAATGCCCTCGGACATTTTAGGTACCAGCGTGTTTGATATGACCACCGGCCAATTCAATCTCAAAAAAGGGCCGATCTTTACCCAAATCCTGTTGGCCGATGAGATCAATCGCGCCCCGGCCAAAACCCAATCGGCCTTGCTGGAAACTATGGAAGAGCGGCAGGTGACGCTGGATGGCGAGCGACACTTACTCGCGCCGCCATTTATGGTCATCGCCACCCAAAACCCCATTGAATATGAAGGCACTTACCCGCTGCCCGAGGCCCAACTTGACCGATTTTTGTTTAAGATTTTGGTGCCGTACGCCTCAACCGACACGGAAGTGGAAATTTTACGGCGCTACCACAACGGTTTTGATGCGCGTAATATCAGCAACAGCGGCCTCCAGCCGATCTTGACCAGCACGGCTATCGCCAAAGTACAAGCCCTGATCCAACAGGTGATTGTTGAGGAGGGCATCCTGACCTACATTGCGCAAGTGGCTGCGGCCAGCCGTCGATCGCCGGACCTCACCTTGGGGGCCAGCACTCGGGCCGCGACGCACACCCTGTTGGCCTCGAAAACCTTTGCCGCCCTGCAAGGCCGCGATTTCGTCACGCCCGATGACGTCAAGTTTGTTACGCCGCCGATCTATCGGCATCGCATTCTACTCCGCCCGGAAGCCGAGATCGAAGGGTTAGATGCCGACGCCGTCATTCAACGGCTATTGGGCCAGGTCGATGTGCCACGGTAGTGGGCCAAGAAAAAATTATTAGCGATCTATCAAGGTGACTGGCACTTAATCGCAGTAATAGCAGCGTTGTATTCCATTCAATGTTCTCGATTTGAGCCAAAGTGCCAGTCACCTGAGTAGTTACTTATTTTTAACTATCCATTATCTTCAGAGGAAATATGTCAAAAGGAACAAAAATTGCTTTAGGTATCGTGGCCGGGTTGGTACTATTGTGCATTTGTGTGGGCATCGGTAGCTTTATTGGCCTTTATTATGTGGGCAATCAGTTCACCCAATCCGTTGTCGACAACCCCGAGGATGTGGCTGTGATCGCCGATGGCATCGCTGATTACGACCTGCCGCTTGGCTATTCCGAAGCATTTGGGATGAGCCTTTTTGGCTTTGATATGGTCGCCTTGACCGGCGCCGATGATCGACAGATGATCATGCTGATGCAGTTTCCTCAAGCCTTGGGGCTTGACCAAGCTGAGATGGAACAAAAAATGCAAGAGTCGATGCAGCAGCAGACAGGGCGGCGAAATCTTGATCTCGAGGTAGTGGATGAAGTCACCACCACCATTCGGGATGAGACCGTCACTTTAACTGTCCGAGAAGGCGCCGACGAGTCAGGTGAGGGCCTGCGCCAACTCACCGGTATCTTTCCCGGTAAAGACGGCACTGTGCTGCTGATGGTTATGGGGCCGCTGCAAAACTGGGATCAAGCCGGGGTGGATGCCTTTATTGCTTCCATCCGTTAATCCGGCTTAGAAATAACTGCTCAGGCATGTCATTTCGTAGCCGAAGGCGGAGAAATCCCTATAGAGTCTGTTTGCAAGCATCGTTCTCAGGGATTTCTCGTCGTTCCTCCTCGAAATGACATGCCAACTGCGTAAGTCTTTTATACGACCGAAAAAAAATGACTCACGGCCAGGATAAAATCACATACGACCGGGAAAAAATGACTCACGACCGGAAAAAAATCATATACGACCAGGGAAAAATGACTCACGACCACGAAAAAATCACATACGACCAGGAAAAAATGACTCACGACCACGAAAAAATCATATACGACCAGGAAAAAATGACTCACGACCAGGTTGGCATGAGTTTTTCCCTGGTATTGAGTGATTTGGGAGGGGGATAATCGTATTGGCCAAGGCAACCAGCCATTATCTTACCGGCTCGATGTCCCCCATGCGGTAGTCGATTATATTCTAAGCGACGGGCTGATAAGCCACCGCGTAGATACAGCGGATAACCAGACATGATCGGTTTTGGAGTACTTTTCAAAGAAAAATCAGGGTAATTCGGGCCATTTAGCCGGATTACGGCTCGTTTGAAAACCGGTAGGTCTGATGGATAGCAACTTGGGTTAGTAATAAAAGCTTGTTCAAAACAGGGATAGCCCCCCGCCGGAGAGTTGGTGCGAGGTTAGAAGCACGGATTGACCGAAATACGCGGATTTTCTCTCGTCTTTATCCGCGTATTTCGGCCCATCGGCGGTTCTTCACGCTTAGGTCGCTCAACCACA
>JAGRCC010000274.1 GCA_020433785.1 Anaerolineae bacterium | reverse complement strand
GCGCCCAAATGATTTCGTCCAGTTCGGCCGCGCCGGTGGCCTGGCCTTTTAGGAGTTTACCGGCCCGGCGAAAAGGGGCGGCTAAAGCGCTGGCAACTTTGTCGCGTAGCGTTTCATACTGCTGTTGAGTTCCACCAATATGAAACTGTTTGCCCAGGTTTTCTACATGAATAACAGGTTTACTCATCGATCGTTACACCACATCCGCAAAAGTTTTTTCCATCCGACGAAAATAGAACATGCCACTGACCAACAAAACCAACGTGACCACTGAGGAGACAATAATGATCGGCCCCGGCGCGGTATCGGTGCCCAGTAACGCCCAGCGGAAGCCCTCGACAACGCCGACCATCGGGTTGATGGCATAGAGCGTACGCCACGGTTCAGACAACAGGCTGCTGGGATAGGCAATGGGCGTGGCAAAAAGCCAGAATTGAACCACAAAAGGCACCGTGTACCGCACATCGCGAAATTGCACATTCATGGCCGATAGCCACAGGGCCACCCCCAGCGAGGTGCACAGCGCCAGCAGCAAGAAATAGGGCAACCAGATAATGTTCGCCGTAGGTACGATGCCGTAGAATAGGATCATCAAAATCAAGACCACGAAAGCGAGCACAAAATCCACTACCCCGGAAATGACGGCGGCCAGAGGGACAACCAAACGGGGGAAATACACTTTCTTGACCAGATTGGCGCTGTTGACCAGGCTATTTGAAGCCTGGTTTAGGCCGTTGGCAAAAAATGTCCAGGGTACCAGCGCGGTGTAACTAAAGATAGGATAAGGAATACCGTCGGACGGCACCTGAGCCAATCGGCCAAAAAACAAACTAAACACCACCATCGTAAAAAAGGGCTGGATAATGGCCCAGGCCGCGCCCAAAACGGTCTGCTTGTAGCGCACTTTAATATCGCGCCAGGTGAGGAAAAACAGCAGTTCGCGATACTCCCACAGTTCGCGTAATTGCAGCGAAACCCAACCTTGCGAGGGTCTAATTAAGACGCTGTGGTCGTGATCACCGGCTTCCAATAGCGAGGCCAGAGAAGGCGAATGCCCGGTCTGTTCTTTTACAGTCATTATAAAGAGTCTCCTGATATATTAGGTCTGACGGGTTGGCGGTAGCTGAATAGTACTCCGGTCGATGGCTCTAACCAAATCTTCAGGGGTACCAATGTCTAAAAAATTACCTTCTCGGAAAAGGGTATATTCAACCTTTAACCCGGCGTCAATGGCGGCTTGAAAGACCCGGCCGATGTACAGTTCCGGCCAGCCGGTCGCACCGGGGTCCGCTTCGGCGTATGCGGGGCGTTTATAGGCCAACTGGACATAGTTGTGCATGAATTCCGTAAAAGTCGGGGTCCACACGGCGATAATCCAGGTGTAGACGAGATCGGTTTGCTCGGGCTTGATGACGATTTTCCGCAGGCGGCCGTCTCGATCAAACTCGACCATATCCGCTTTCTGGGGGTAATCGGTTGGAAATAAGCCCAGGACCAGATCCGCTGCGGTGTCGGTCTGATGAGTGATAAGGGTGGTAAAGGCGTCTTCCGGTTGAAATATAATATCGGGAAAGCCGAAAGCAATCAAACCGTGACGCACGAACGGATAAGCCTGATCGACCGTATAGGGCACCCCAAAGGGCAAGTTCATGAGCAAATAGGCCAGCGGCATAGCCAGCATTGCGCCGTCTTTTAAATAGGCCGGTATATCCCATTTGCCTTCGCGCAGAATGATGTAGGTTTTCGAGACCCCGGCGCGCTGCATGGCTTCCAGCAGATAGGCGCAAACCACTTTGGGCCGCAATCCTTCATCTGTTGAGCGAAAGCCGATGGGATACAGCTCTTTACTGGCCGGTAGCGGGGCCAGCCGGTTGGCCTGACCGCCCGACGGCATCAGGCCGATGATCTCTCGCGGCGATGGGGCGGGGGAAGTTAAATGACTCATGCGGCTTTGGCAAGGGAACTGGATGAGAAAAAGTATTCATTCTGCTCCGCTCTTAGCCGGTCACACAACCTTCCGGCGGGCAGTTCGATGTCGTCATAGGTGAGCGCCTGATCTTTGGGAATGTCGCGCTTCAAGCGGCAGCCTTCAGCCAACCCTATCGGCAATAGCTGATCGGCCCAGACCGTATGGGAATTTTCGCATTCACCGTAGGTCATGTAATAGCCCAACCCGTCGAGCACCTGTCCGGCTTTAAGGTCTATTTTGGCCGTAGTCACCACATCGACACACGGGCCGGCCAGCGGGGTTAAGGCGGCGTCGTTGAAAAGGACAGCCCGTGCCACGGTATTATGGACTTCAAAGTGACACAGGTGGTAGGGCGTGTAAAAGCAGTAAAGCGGTCCTGTGCCCAATTTGTAGAGATTAAGGTAATGTTGTTGAGCCGGGTGATCGTGCATCCCTAACACAAAAACGCCCGGTCCCGGCGCAGCACCGACCACGTAGTCAACAATGCCCGGCCCGTCGGTGAGGGCCTCCAGCGGATACCACTCGACCGCTTCTTGGATTGAGGTGCCGGCCGGTACGGTTGGCCCAAACATCCCGCGTTTAGCCACGCGCATACCGGTCGCATTGGCCACAATGGCCTGCTCAAACGAAATTTTGGTGCCATCGGCAAATGAGGTGACCATGTGGGGTTTTTGCCCCCACTGTTTAGCGAAGGCGGCCTGGGTCGTCGGATTGCGGTAGGGGTCTTGCAGCCCTTTGATATTGCCGCACAAGACCGGCTTGACGCCAATGCCTTTGACAAATCGGTAGAGATTCATGATCACGCCCGGCTGGTCGCCATCGGCGTTAGTCAGAACGACGCCGGCCTGATCGGCATAGGTTTTCAAAATAGGGCCGACGGTGCCGTCTAACTCGGCGTTCATCATGATCACGTGCTTGCCATGCTCGATGGCGATTAGCACCACCTGCGCGCCGAATTCAACAGCCCCGGTTACCTCGATAATGGCATCGATGCCATCGGCCTGGCACAGCAGCAGCGCATCTTCGGTGACGGCGTACTGGTTCTGAGCAATCGACTCTTCCAGTTGCGCGACGGTGGTCACTTCACGGACTTGGTCTATTCCGGCTTCTGAATAGGCGCGCCGGGCGGCGTCGATGTTGCGGTTGGAAATCGCGACCAACTCCATGCCGGGGACATAATTGCCAATTTGCAGGGCAATACCTCGCCCCATAAATCCGGCCCCGATCATAGCCACCCGTACCGGGTTGTTGTCGGCCTGTCGTTTTTCCAAGGCCTTGTCAATAATCATCATATTATTTGAAATCCATTTCGTTTCGCCGTTAAGCGAATTTCATAACTAAATTATCTTTTTTACGTAACTGCTCAGGGCATGTCATTTCGTAGCCGAAGGCGGAGAAATCCCTACAGCATCCGGTTGCAAACGTTCTTCTGGGAGATTTCTCGCTCCTCAGCCTGTCCTGAGCGTAGTCGAACGGGTCGCTCGAAATGACATGAGAGGTGAGTCGTTACTTTTTTACTTTAGAATAACCCAAGTTGTTACCATCAAACCTGACAGGTTTTGGAAATAAGTTTTAGAGAAAAAACAGGATAATTCGGGCCATTTAGCCGGGTTAAGGCTCGTTTGAAAACTTGTCAGGTCTTGCTCTCGGACTAGATATCGAAATAAAAACCAGCGAAGTAAATAACCTGGCAGACGGCAATGGCGTAGCGAACCAAGATCTTAGTCGTAAACACCGGCCAGGCTTTGAAGCATTGTTTGATCAGCCAGCGTTTGAACTCGCGGCGTTGCTCCAAAACTTTCCGGCGACACAAGTCTGGTGAGTAGCCAATTTTCATCAGCTTGATAAAAATTTCAGGGACTTCCGCATACCTGAAGGCGAAGAACATCTTACGGTCTTGCAGAAAGAAGTGCGTCCCGGCCATACATTGCAGATACGTTTCTTTGGTGATTTTTACCGACCCGTGCCGGGCACAGTAGCCGGTGATATATAGCTGAAAGGTGAGATTGGTTACACCCGCAGGCCACTCTGCCAGCGCTCGCTGGGCCAGATCGGTGCGATATACTAAAGCAGTGGTTAAGGCCAGCCCCCCCCAACGGGCGCCTTCCGGCTCAGCCAGATACCGCTCGAAAAGGGCGGTACCATCGGTCCAAATGTTATCGTCTGCCACATCGAAGCAGCGATCAAAAACAAGCTCATTTTTGGTTATGGAGTAGCTGGAAAAGTTCAGGATAAGCAGAGCCAGATCAGGGTAAGTTTTTATCTGGTGAAGCACGTAGGTTAGGGTATCCGGGCCAATTTCATCATCATCGCTGATGACCCAGACAAATCGGCCGGTCGCTTCTTTCATACAATAAGCGATATTTCTAATGGCGCCGATATTTTCTGAATTCCGGTTCAGCTTTAGGGTTAGGCTGCCTAGCTTTTCTCGCCACTTTTGAACAACCTGAGGCGTTTCATCACTAGAGCAGTTATCTGAAATAATGACTTCACATTCAGCTTCCTGACATTTTACAGCTTGTGCTAGCCAGCCTAACTGTTTATTTAACAATTGGGCTCGATTAAATGTTGGAATCGCAATCGTAAGTAGCTTCTCCATTGTTATACCCTTTAATAATCTGAGTATGGCCTTAAAACTGTTTAATATAAGAAAAAATACAGCTCAGAGGAAGTAATCTAATGAGTAAGTCGTGATAACAGGATCATCTATTTGTCAAGGTACAAAATAGCGTTAACAATTGATTACTCAATTGCGCATTTTGAGATGGTTAGGGAACTTATGATCAACAAAAGCTAACCGGTAGCTATTTCAGCGAGACGTAATCCGGCCAGCTTTTGTCTTTATCGGAAATAACGGCTATCGTCACCGGCCACTCGATGCCAAAGGCCGGATCATCGTAGCGTACTCCCCCCTCGGCTTCAGGGGTGTAAAATTGAGAAACCTGGTAAGTCACTTCGACATTGTCCTCTAAGGTTACAAAACCGTGAGCAAACCCCTCTGGAACATAGAGCATTTTGTAGTTGGCGGCGGTTAGCTCGACACCCAGCCACTGTTGATAAGTGGCTGAGTCGGGCCTGAGGTCGATAATGACATCGAAGATAGCCCCTTGCGTACACCGGACCAATTTGGTTTCGGCGTATGGGGCCGTTTGGTAATGCATACCGCGCAGGGTGCCTTT
>JAGRCC010000273.1 GCA_020433785.1 Anaerolineae bacterium | reverse complement strand
TGTTCAGCGGCTTTGGCTCGGCCACCGGCGGCGGTACGGCCGTCGAAGGTGAAGCCAAACCGATCTCGGCCGAGGATGCTTATCTGGTATTGGAAGCGGCCAGCTCGGTGGTCTTTGTGCCGGGGTATGGGCTGGCTGTGGCTCAAGCGCAGCACGCCGTCCGCGAGTTGGGGGAACTGCTGGAACACAACGGGGCCGACGTGAGCTATGCCATTCACCCGGTGGCGGGCCGGATGCCCGGCCACATGAACGTCCTTTTGGCCGAGGCCAATGTGCCTTACGACCAACTGGTCGAGATGGACGACATCAACCCCATTATGGAAACGGTCGATGTGTGTATTGTGGTCGGCGCGAATGATGTGGTCAATCCCGCCGCCCGCGAAGATGAGGCCAGCCCGCTCTACGGCATGCCGATCATCAATGTCGATCTTGCCCGCACGGTGATTGTCCTCAAACGGTCGATGCGGGCCGGGTTCGCCGGGGTAGAAAATCCACTATTCTTCAAGGATAACGCCCGGATGCTTTTCGGCGACGCCAAGGCGAGTGTGCAAGGTTTGGTGAGAGAATTCAAAGAAGGTTAAGCCATCTAATAATATAAAAAGCGCACAGAAATTTTATCTGTGCGCTTTTTTATTTGGGTCGTTGGAAGGTTGGATGGTTAGGGGGTTGGTCGGGTGGATTTTAGCCAACCAGCCAACAAACAACTTAACCAACTAACTCCTACACAATCAAAGGCTCCAACGCCGTCGCCGTTTGTTTGGTATAGAACCACACGACGCCGGGCCGTAACTTGACGTCGAAGACTACCGCCAGCAGACATTTTCCGTTGACATCACATATATACAAATTGTAGGAGTCGCCCTCGTAAAAGCTGGCTTTAAAGGGTTTCTTATTATCAAGCAAATGGGCCAACTTGGCCGGACCGTAATGATTGTCGGCGACTAACTCGCAAATCTGGCTGATTTTTGAAGCGGTTATTTCACCAACTACTTGAACTGACATGCCTTGATTGTTAATCAGCATAACGGCTCGGCTGCCCGCATTGATCTGGAGCTGATGTAGATGTTCGATAACCGATACATATTCGGTAGATTTTTCATCCATCGGGGCCGGGCGAACAGTAGCCCCTGTTTCATCAAGCGTATAGGCCCCATCCGGCTCGGCAACCGGATCCTCAACAATAGACGTAGCCGATTGGCGTACAATATCTCTGATTTGGTCCATCGTAAACGGTTTACTAAGATAGCCGTCAATGTGCAAATTGTCGGTGGTATCGCGCAGTTTGTTGGTGCCGTAGGCCGTCATCAGCACAACCTGAGTCGCCGGGGAAATGCGCCGAACCGCCCGCACCAGATCGACGCCGGTCATGCCGGGCATCATGTAGTCGGTTATGATCAGATCAATTGAGTTTTGTTCGATCTGGCGTAAGGCGCTGGTCATATTTTCTGCCGTAGAAATTTGATAATTTGCTCCTAATTTCTTAAGACCAAATTCTAACATTCGCAATATGCTTTTATCATCGTCAACAATTAATATATGTTTTTGCCCCATTCATTAGCCTCTAATTGACGTGGTACGAGACACGCCGCCGATAGAGCTGTCTGAGATAATCAAAATCCCTGGCAGTTTTCATGTCATCGGGCAGCGCGGGTTACTTTTTGTTTTTAGGCCATAAGGCAGCCAGAGCATTGGCCGCTTGTTTGGTTTTTTACCTAACTGTTTCCGGTTTGCCTCCCACCCCGAAAACCACGGCCATTATAAGATCACATTAAATCTCGCCTATTCGCCACCCCCAGCGATTTTTACGCTTTTTTTGTTGGCGTTGGCTTTTCTTCTTTTTGGCCGTTCGCTCAAATACCTGAAACGAGGCCAAACCTGATCCTTCACACACATTGCAACGCCGCCCGCCCCAGAGTCGCCCTTTGCCTCGACAGCGCGGACAGCGCTGCGTCGGCTGTTCGGTCAAAACGCGGCCTTCGCCAAGGCAAACTCGACAGGGCTGTTGAGCTTTCTTGCGGCCTTCCACGCCCGATCCCCGGCACCAAGCGCACATTTCCAGAGCCAACCGGTTCCTGACGGCTGCCAAGGCGGACGATGGCAATCGGCGTGACGTAGTGGGCGTTAAAACACCATAAATAAAGCCTAACCCCGCACCGATCGCCGTGCCGGCGCCCAACGTTTGCCCAACATTTAGGTGGAAGGCATAGGCAAATGCCGCACCGGCCACCAGTCCGGCTGCACCCCATATTATCGCCAGTAACATTCCAAAAATCAATCTCATCATCGAATCCAGCAATTTTACTATTATACCATAAAGCGATAAACAATTGCGAGGACTATACTCCAATGGTACAATCCGTTGAGCACCGGAGTGTGATCCTTTGAATGCCCCAGACCCAATCCAACCCAAACTCAACCCACCCCAACAGCCCCGTCTTTTAGTCAAAGACACCGTGATCCCGATAGCGATCTATTTCTTGCTGGCACTGATTCTCACCTGGCCTACCATCAGCCACCTGGCAACTCATCTACCGGGCGATGGAGGCGATGATCCGGCCATCGCCTGGAATCTGTGGTGGGTCAAATACGCTTTGCTCAATCGGAGCCAATCGCCCTTCATCACCGATTTCATGTTTTATCCTATCGGACTTAATCTAGCTTTTTACACCCTAACCGTCCTCAACGCGGTAACCGCTTTGCCGTTGACCTTAAATTGGGGCGTGGTCGCGGCCAGCAATCTACATTTGTTTTTTACCTTAACCGTTGGCGGTTATGGCGGGTTTCTGTTAACGCGCTATGTTTTGGTATCAACGCTTTTTGGCCGTCCGGCCGCCGGTCAACGCCGCTTTTCCGCCAGTTCAACCGTGATCTGGCTTAGCGCCGTCATCGCCGGGGGATTTTACACCTTGGCCAGCAGTAAGCTCTTCTACGTGGCGCTGGGTCAATTTAACATTGCCAGCAGTCACTGGATACCCTTGGCGGTGCTTTTTGTGCTGAAAAGTTACCACCAACCGCATCGTCTAAAAAATCCGCTGTTAGCCGGTCTATTTTTCACCTTGCAAGCCTGGGCTGAGCTAACCTACGCCTCGTTCATTGT
Source organism: Anaerolineae bacterium (assembly GCA_020433785.1). Next base: position 16,581 of record JAGRCC010000273.1, on the reverse strand, counting down.
GGTTTTCATCGGCCTATTCTGGCTCTACGAAAGCCTCGGCTATGTTGTTCGATCCCGAACCCGCCCGTCGCTGCGCCTCTTTCTACGGAATGCTCTGGTGATGGGCTTCACCTTCACCCTCGGCTTGAGCCCGATTTTGGCCTACATGCTGCCCGACATGCTGGCCGAAGGCGATTTTTTGGTCGAGGGCAGCGGTTTTGCCGACGCCTTCAGCGCGGATTTGCTCGGCTTTCTCATACCGACAATGCACCATCCGCTGTTTGGGCAATTGATCACCTACACCGGCATCCAAAATTTCCGCATTGGCCAGCACATTTATCTTGGATTTGTGTTCCTGGGACTGCTGGGAGTAGCGATATTCGGGTATCGTCGCCAACCCGGCGTCTGGTTTTGGGTCTTAGCCGCCGTCGTCTTTGCGCTGCTGTCACTTGGCCCAGCGATCACCATTAACGGGCAAGTGACCTCGCTCACCGGTCCGTTTGTTATCCTCCAGCAACTCCCCTTTTTTAAGGGCAATCGCTACCCAAGCCGGTACAGCGTAATGCTGCTGCTCAGCCTCAGCGTCGTCGCCGGCTTCGCTTTAGTCTGGATTGGCCACCGGCTGGCTGACAAGACACCGGGGAAACCGACCGCAGCAGTAGTCCTGCTGGTAATAGCCGCCTTCTTTTTATTCGAGCATCTGTCTCTGCCGCTGCCGCAGTCAGATATGCGCACGCCATCGTTGTACGAGCTTATCGAGCCGCAGTCCGAGCCGTTTACGGTGCTCGATATCCCCTTTGCCTGGCGAAATGGGTTTCGCATCACGGGTGCGTTGACCAATCAATTTATGTTTGGACAGTTTTACCAAACCGACCACCAACAACGGCTCATCCAGGGCAACACCAGCCGCAATCCGGAATTTAAGTTTCAATATTTCACCGAAGCGCCGGTTATCAATTCGCTACTGACTTTGGAGACGGGCCAAAGCTTGCCGCCTGATCGATTTGAGCGCGACCGAGCCATCGCTCCGGACGTGCTTAACTTTTTCGACATTCGCTACATCGTGGTCCGGCCCTATCAATACACGCGACCTGACGGCAGCGCCGTCTCACAGGCCAGCGTCACCCCCTACATCGAGCAAGTTCTGCCGGTCGAAAAGATATACGACGAAGCCGGATCGCAGGTTTACCAGGTCGTCGATGCTGCCGAGCCGACATCCAACTTATTAATCGAAACCGGCTCGCCGCTGGCTCCCCTCTACTTCGGCGAGGGGTGGGGGCGACTTACTCCTAACCAACCGATCCTGGCTCAACGTCGATCCGTACGCCTGCTGCTGCCCCTTACACCGGGCGACCAACAGCTTATTTTACGCATCCGCCTACCTGATTTTGCCTTTGATCCGTCCCGCACCGTCGCTCTGTCTTTAAACGGCTGGCTCTCCGAACCCCAACCCATCACCTCCGACTGGCAAGATTTAACCTTCGCTATCCCGGCGGGCGTGGCCAGCGCCGGCCTAAACGATGCCTGGCTCCAGTTCAATACCGTTTCGCCGCTGCCGCCGGATCAGCCCATCATTGATGTGACCGTGCTGAGTGCAGGTGAGGAAGTGGGTGATTTTGGGCATATTTATCTTAACGGCAAAGATATTTCGCCCAACCAACGGGGTTACAATGTGGCGATTATCCCACCCCAAACGCCACCAACTGTCAAAATTTTTGACACCCACCTCGATCCTGCCGCCTCGGCGAGATTAGCTCAACAACTGCGGTCCGGCGATTGGCCGGACGAAACCATCATCGCTGTGGCCGCTGCTGACGAAGCTAGCGCCAATCTGAGTGAGGAAGCGGTCGTCGCTTTACAATCACTTGGCGCTCAGGGAGATCTACGCGGCTGTTTTCGATGCGGTCACGCCTTCATCAGCCAAATTAGCACCGATCGGCGCTGGGAAGCGCTAAGTGCGTTGGGACCGGTCGGAGTCACCACCGCGTTGGGGCTAACCGAGCCGAGTGCTGCTGCCATGATCGAATCGATCACGATCACGGTCACAGATTAGTTTGATTTGCTTTCCAAATTTGCGTGAGCCACTATAATTAATGTCATTACCTGATTTACAGCGGAGTCAACCATGAATGAAGAATTGATCAACCGTATCAAAAAACTCGACTTGTTTAAGGGTGCCCCGGATGATATCCTAGCCAAAATTGCCGATAAGACAACCATGCTCGACCTGGAGAAAAATACGGTCATCGTCCGCGAAGGCGATCCCAGTGACTCGTTATTTATTATACGTCGGGGGTGGATAAAAATTGTTTCCGACGGGAGGCAGGGGGAAGAAGTGGTTCTCAATCAAGTGGGACCAGGCCAAATTGTGGGTGAAATGTCGCTCATTGATAAGCAGCCGCGCTCCAGCACTATGATCGCGCTCAGTCCGGTCAAACTGATGGAAATCAAATACGACGGCATCCTAGACGTGATTGACCAATATCCTCGCCTGGCTCTCTCTTTTTTACGAGATATGACCTCCCGCCTTCGCTTTGCCAATGCCTACATTGAAGAAACCGTCGAATGGTGCCAGCACATTGCTGCCGGTAACTATGAGTTTGTCGAAAAACGGGTCGAGCAAACCCAATCGACCATCATTGACATGGCCCGTTCTGATGAAGCCCGGGCTTCAGCCTTTTTGTCCAGCTTCTTCAAAATGGTCAGAGGGGTCAAGCAGCGCGAAGAGGCGCTGAAACAACAGGTTCAAGAACTTAAAATTGAGATCGATGAAGTCAAACGCCAAAAAGCCGTCACCGAGCTAACCAGTTCAAACTTTTTTGAAGAACTGCAAGCGGCTGCCCGAAAACTGCGCCGGAAACGGGATACGGATGAGATTGATCCTGCCGAGGAGAATCCTACAACAGACTAACCTGCGCTCGCCAGCGACAAAATCGGAGAGGGTCAATTTTCAATGCCGGATATGCCATTTCTATCAAAACTAACCCTCCCTCATTTGCTGCTTGCTATTCTGATTATTGCTTACACCCTCTACTTCTCCGCGTATACGATTAATCGGCACAATACTCTAAATTCTTACGCCGCCGATCTTTCGCTCATCGACCAACCCATGTGGAACACAGTGATCGGCCCCGGCGGATTTATGGAGCAAACCTGGGGCAGCCGCCAACAGCCCCGCCTGGCCGAACATTTCGAGCCAATCCTCATTCCTCTGGCTTTCCTTTTTTTTATCTGGGATGACGTGCGCATCCTGCTCATCGCCCAATCGTTGGCGCTGGCTCTCGGCGCGATCCCCGTCTTTTGGATCGCCCGGCACCAGTTCCGCCAAATCCTCCCCCAACCGGCTCCCCTCCACCCTTCTCCCTCTCATCATTCATCATTCATCATTCATCATTCATCACCCCCCTCCTGGATCGCCCTCACCTTCGCCGCGGCTTACCTGCTCTCGCCCCATCTACAGGCCGCTAACATCGCCGATTTCCACGCCGACCCGTTTGTTGTCACGCCTCTGTTGTTCGCTTTCTGGTACGCCAGCCAAAAACGCTGGGCCTGGATGTGGTTCTGGGCTGCTATAGCGATGCTCACTAAAGAAACCTTGCCACCGCTCATCGCTATGCTCGGCCTCTACCTTCTCCTCGATTACCTGCGTCCCAAACTCCAAACTCCATTCTCCAAACTCCATTCTCCATTCCCTAAGCACGCTGTTGGTCTCATCCTCGTCAGCACCATCTGGTTCCTGATCGCCACCTTTTTGATTGTGGCTCCTCTGGCCGGACGCTATTTCGGCACAGACGGCCCGATCTACCTGGCCAATCGCTTTTCGGAGAACACCTCGCTATTACAAATCATCCTGGACCCAGCCCGGGGTCAATACCTGTTTGGACTCTTAGCAGCGGTCGGCTTCCTGCCGGTGCTGGCGCCGGACCTGCTGCTGTTGGGACTGCCAGTGCTGCTGGCCAATTTACTCAGCAACTTTCCCGGCCAATATTCCGGCGAGCAACACTACTCGGCGCCGTTAGTGGCGGCCTTTATCGTGGCGGCTATCTATGGCGTGCGCCGTTTAGCCGGTAGTTTTTCGCTATCCGAAACCAAAGGGCAAAACCATCGCACAACAGCTCTAATCGCGTTGGCGCTGTGGCTCAGCGGCTGGTCGATAGCCTACCACACCCTACACGGCTGGACCCCGCTCTCTGTCCGCACCGAAACTTACCAGACCTCAGCTGCGGCCGACCAATTAGCCCGGCTCCTCCCGTCGATTCCGGCGGAGGCGGTGGTGTCGGCCAGTCCGGGGCTTCATCCTCACATCGCCCATCGGCGGGTGGCTTACGTTTTCCCGACTATTCAAGACGCTGACACGTTGCTAGTCGATGTCACCGACATTTCGGGCGTTCATCCCAACGACGTCTATGCCAAGATCGAGCAGTTACTGGCAACCGATTGGCAGTTAATCGAAGCCAACGACGGTCTCATTCTGGCCAAAAAATCACCCGATCCGCCGACCGCCGGCCTACTCGCCTGCTCCGGCACTAAATTACCTTGCTCCTTTTTCGACTTTGCCCGCCCTACTTCGCCGCCGACTTATCCTACCACTCTAACTTTCGGTGATGGCCGTCTCCAACTGCTCGGTTATGACGTGATCGACGATCCCGATGACGGAGTCGTCTTCCGGTTTTACTGGCAAGCGGCCGCCCCGCTGCCGGCTGATTTAAAGCTGTGGCCTCTGGTGTATGATGATCTAGGCCAACTCCTCAGCGATCCCAGCCAGACGCCGATGATTGCTGCCGTATGGTATCCCCCCTCAGCCTGGCCGACCGATCAAGTTATCACCACCGAAACCCTGCCCCAACTTCTACCCGACTCATTTCACCTGGGTATCGCGGCCGGGCCGGATCATAGCTTGGGTGATCCGCGTCTGCGTTATCCGATTTCAACCCGATCAGACGCCGGTGTACGCCTTCAACCCGGTAACTGGGTTCAGCTAGCCAGCTTTACCCGACAGGGGCCGTTTTTAACCCATCTACCCCCTAAATCCAGTCTAATGCCATTGGTCCCCGTCCAGGCTCAATTTGGTTCGGCCATTCATTTGACCGGTTACCGGCTCATGGCTCACTCTGAAACCGGGCTGCAGGTGCTGCTGAAATGGGTTGCCACCGAGCCGCTGCCGGCCGATTTTACCGTTTTCATTCACCTACTGGCCTCCGACGGGACTTTAGTGAGCCAAAGCGACGCCTTCCCCCGCTGGCTCACTCCTCAACCCACTTCTCAATGGCCGCCGCAACAATCGCTGCTGGACAGCCACCTCCTTACCTTACCTGCCGATCTTCCGCCCGACACCTACACCCTTCAACTCGGCCTGTACAACGCCCAGACCCTCGAACGGCTCCCCATGCCTGATGGCCGCAACGCGTTAGAGTTGGATCACGTCCGGCTTGAGTAAATAACCCTCTAACCAACTTTGCCACCCGGTTCGCCCCGTGGTAGCATGATCGGCGGTATGAAAAAGCATTGGTTCTGGCTCATTATTTTGATTTTGGCGGCGACGGCGCTCCGGCTGGCCTGGCTCGATCAACAAAGCCTGTGGTACGATGAAGGGGTAACCTGGATGCTGTCTCAAATGCCCTTATCCCAACTCATCGATTGGACCGCCGCCGATATCCAACCACCACTCTACTATCTACTCATCTGGACGACCGATATCATCTTCAGCGACAGCGAGTGGGCTTTACGTTTTCCCTCCATTGTCTTCGGTATTCTCACCATTCCTCTCATCTACACCCTCGGTCGCCGCCTGGCTTCGATCCATCCTCCTGCTCACCCATCGAGACCTTCAACCATTCCCCCTGCCCTCCATCAACCCGCTAACCAACTAACTCCCCACCCACCTATCCAACCCTCATCATTCATCATTCATCATTCATCATTTGCTTTATTTCCTTTTCTCGCCGCCTTCTTTTTCACCGTTTCCCCGCTAATGATTTACTACAGCCAAGAAGCGCGGATGTACACGCTGCTCACTTTTGAAGCAACGCTGGCCAGTTACTTGCTGTTGAAAATAGTGCACCCGACCGTAAAAGAGACTCAAGCCTCAAGCCGGCTCAATCTTCGATTTTTGAATCCGCTGCTTTACGCGCTGGTTAGTGCGGCGGCGCTCTACACCCACTATTTCGCCGCTTTTCTGTTAGTGGCTCACGCAATTTACGCCGCGATCATTCTGTGGTCAAGCGGAACCAGTCGAACCAAACTGTTCCCGTTACTGCTGGCCTTCGGTGGCAGCGCGCTGCTCTTTGCCCCCTGGCTGCCCATTCTACTAGCCCGGCTCGGCGACGACCCCAGCTACTGGCCCGGCGCGCTCAAACTCAACGAGGCCATCCGTAAAGTCGCCATCAGCTTCATCGCCGGCGAAACCGTTTTCGAACAAACCGGCTGGTGGCTGACTCTGGCCTTCCTCGTCCTAATCATCCTCAGCCTCATCTGTCTCCTCACTCCCAACCAACCAGCCACCCAGCCACTTAACCATTCATCTAACCAACCACCAACCCACCCTAACCACCCAAGTTCATCATTCATCATTCATCATTCATCATTATTCTTAATCCTCTGGCTCTTCGTCCCCCTGGTTCTGATCCTGACCCTGTCGTATCAATCGCCCAAATTCAACCCCCGATACGCACTCTTGGCCTGGCCGGCATTGGCGCTGCTGTTAGCCCAACTGCTCACCCACCTCATTACCCGGCCTTACGCCTTACGTTTTACGTTTTACGCCACCCATCTCCTCTTTGCCCTAACCATCGCCTTCGTTCTGGCCATCAGCAGCTTCAGCCTCTTTAACTGGTTCAGCGATCCGCGCTTTTCTAAGGATGATTTCCAGGCCCTGGCTCAATTTGTCAAGGAGCGAAAAAAACCGGACGAAACTGTCCTGCTCAGTTCCGGCCATCTTTTTCCGGTGTGGGCTTACTACTACGGCTGGGACGGTTGGACGCCGCTGCCCTGGATGCTGCGCCTCGACGTCAATCGCGTGACCACCTTGTCGATGGCCAACACCATCGCCGAAGCCGTCGAAGGGCAAGCCGGGGTCTGGCTGGTGACCTGGCAAGATGAAGTCATCGATCCCACCGGGGTTGTGCCTTTTTGGCTCGACCGCATCGGCGAACGCCAACAAGACGCCGGCGACTTTTGGGGCGTGGGTCTGAAGCATTGGCAACTTAATCCCCGTCGTTTCGACCGCCTGCGTGACAATCCGATCCAACGTGAAGCCAATCTCAATTTTGCCGATCAGGTTGACCTGCTGGGATATACCCAACTTAACGATTCCGAACTCGTCCTCTTTTGGCGACCCCGACAGCCGCTGCCCGATGATTTGGTCTTCACCCTCGACCTGATCGATGGCGACGGCTTCAATTGGAGTCGCCACCCCCTGACCGGCCGGCTCGGCAGCGATGACTTCCCGCCCTCGCGTTGGCCAATTGGGGAGACGATTATCACTCATCACCAACTGCCCTGGCAGATTGGAACGCCGCCGGGCCTATATATCGCCGAGGTTGAGTTGGGTGCAGTGGCCCCTTCCGCCGCCGGCTCAACCGCGACCGCCGCCGGTGACTTCGCCGGATGGGACATTCTCGATGCTCAAGGCCGCCCTCAACGCCGCACCGGCTTGCTGGAGGCGATCAACCTCAGCGACCTAGTCGAACCCGACAGCGGCCCCTTACCGCAAGATGACGAGCCGCTGGTCGATCTCTTTCCCATCATCGGTCTGCGCCGTAGCATTCTGCTGCAAGAAAGCGCCCAACCCGGCGATCGTATTTTGCTGGCCTTGCTGTGGCAAGCCGGAGAATACAATATGGATGATATTTCTGTGACGTTTGATTTAATCGACTCTACCGGGGTAGTTCACCAGGTGGGGTCGTCGTTTACCCCTAGCCGCCGGTTCAATTTGCCGCGCTGGCAGTCGGGCGATATGGTTTTGGGGCAATATTGGCTCGATATCCCACCGGAGACCGCGCCCGGCCCGGCGACGCTCCAACTGCATATTATCAACGTCACCGCCTACCCATATGATGAGGTTTTCCCTTTTGATGAAATTGAAATCACGCCCACCGAGCGCAATTTCAAACCGCCGGCGCAGGTCGATATGCCGCTGGGAGCCAATTTCTCTAACCAAGCCACGCTTATCGGAGCTGACTGCGCGGCCGGCTGCCGGGCCGCCCCCGGCGAGTCGCTGTCATTAACGCTCTACTGGCGGGCCGAGGCCAGCTTCGACACCAGTTATACGGTCTTCACTCACGCCCTTGATGCCGGCGAAACCGTGGTCATCAACGCCGATCACCTACCGCCCAAACCGACCACCGGTTGGGTTCCAAACGAAATCATCATCGATCCGATCACGCTAGTCATTCCAGGCGATCTCTCGCCTGGAACGTATCCGATTGAAGTGGGGTTATATAATGCAGCCGATCCGGCCTTTAGTCGGCTGCCATTAGCTGGCGGCGACAACCGGCTTATCTTGCCCCAGCCGATAACCGTGACCAACTAGTTCATTAAAGAGGTTTAAGCAAGGTGGTAAAAACAGTGAGGGCAAACGTGGTAAACAACATCAATGGGGTGAGCCGGGGGCTGAGGGAGCGAGTGAATGAGGTCACTACCTTCATTCCAGATATATCGGTACAAAACTTTGTTACAAACGCTGCACCGCCGGTACGGATGGTGAATGGTCGGGTTGTATTGGTAAAAGACCGGCGGCATTGTCGCCTCTTGACGAAGCATCGTATGCTCAAGCCTTAATACTTGAGGCGACTCAGGGATAATCCGCATCTCCATATAACGCTTTAAATCAGGCGAATCGCAGCGATAGGATTTGCAAACGTCATGATGGGGAATTCGAGCCCGCCGCAACAGATTGTCGACAAACATGCGGGTGGAGTCGCCCATAATAAAGGCGAATAAGGGTTTACCGATAATCAAATGGCTCAAAATGTCATCACCGCCATTACTGAGAGCAAATCGATCCCACTCAGAATTGACACCAATGATTTCGTATGAGTGATTAAGCCAATAAATAACGCTACTTGTCACGGGTACTCCTAGTTCAATAAGTTCGACGCTATTTAGTTAAACTATACACCTTCTCATCAAAGAAAACAATCGACGTAGAGACTACCGATACTAAATCCCTTTTTTCTGCTGTCAGGCGGCTTTTATCAACTTTCTATTGAAGCCATCGATCAAACCAATCGAACGCTGTGGACTGCATAGCTAAATCGAACTTGTGGGGTCCCGGAAAAAAGTGGCTTTGATAGCGAGCTTGAGCCTCGGCCTTGGCATAAATTTGTTGTAGGATGCTGTCGGCGCGTTCCATTTCTGTGAGGGTAAAGAGCGCGTCTTCCGTGTTATTCAAAACTAAAGTGGGCAGGGGCACCCGTAGCCCCAATATTTCCGGATAATCCAGCTCTGAGGGCAGCAGCGGAATGTAGATCATCCAGGTGTGGGTGTAGGCGGTGTTGAGCAAAAAATCTCGCCAGGTCGTCATCATGCCGGCGCAGACGGCACATTGAATGCGGGGATCAAGCCCGCCCAGTAATAGCGTTCGCAGCCCGCCGCCGGATAGCCCGCCACAGCCGACGCGCGCGGCATCGACATCATCACGCCGGCAGAGAATATCTAAAGCTCGCATATCTTCGGCTAACAAGACGCCCGGCCAGGTGGTCCCGGCGCAAAATAGCGATTTGGCCATGATCGATTCGTGCTCGGCGGCCCAACGATCATAGGCTTGAATACTTTCGGTGGTTTCGAGCGTCTTATCAGCCAGGCCGCCTCTGATCGTCTCCGGCACATCGGCCAGTCGAACTCGGCGACTGCCAAAGGCGTAGGCATCGGGAATTAGCACGGCATAGCCACGCCGGGCTAACTGGTTGGTCCACGGTACGCCGCCATAGAATTCGATGTAATGCTCACTGATCATCGGATGACATTGGTGGGTGGTTTGCGCTATTTTGCGTTTGCCAAAATATTTCTTGCCGCCATGATCGTGCAAGGCCAAAACCCCGGGGAGGGGACCCGCCGCTCCGGCCGGCTTCAGAAAAATGGCTTCGGCTCGAGGGCCGGCAAGCGGCTGCCACGATAGCAGTTCTACGTGAAGGTCATCGTAAGTAAAGTGACTGTCGATCGAAACTTCGGGTGGGGGGCCGATAGCCGGCGAAGCCAGCCTCTCCAGCACGCGCTGCCGAGCCACCGATTGCCAGGCCGTCACATCGGTCCATTCGTCACGCCGAAAAGACAGGATGGGCGGCTCATCGCCCAGCAACGAAGCCGCCCAGGCTCCGTATGATCCCAACATTGTCGGATACATTAATAACTCCCACAGAAGAATAGCTATAAAAATAGTAGGGCTATCCCCACCGCCAAATCGACAACGCGGCCAGAAAACGCCATAGCGCAATGAGCAGCAGCGCCGTCGAGATACCGATGACGTCAGCCAGCAGCGGTCCGGCCAGAGAGGCCACTAAAATCGCCGCGTTGAAAGCCAGGTTATACCAGGCCAAACAAGCCGGCCGGTCGTGGTGCGGCGCTCGATCAAGTACGTAGTTACCCAGCGCGCCGTTAACCAGTCCCCAGGCCAGCCCGCCAACCACCGAAGCCAAAAAATAGCCGCCTACTCCATGACTGACAGCGAGCAGGGCCGGATAGCCGCTTAATAGTATGACCCCCATAGCCATTACGCGCTGATTGCTCAGTTTATCAACCAACGCAGCCAATTGAGTTGAGCCGAGCAGCACCATCACATAGAAGATAACCGTTCCCAGGCTAATCTCAAAATCGGTCAGGTGGAGTTTATCCACATAGTAAATGGGGAAAAGTGGAATGGCCAAATATTGGGCCAGATGAAAGGCAAACAGCACCATTACGATGGGCCCAAAGGGGCCGGACAGAATATCGATGCGCAGTAAGCGCTGCGTCCCCTGGATCAGATATCTTAGCCCCACTGAGGCCCGAGAGCCGTCGCCCAACGTGCGAATGGAACCGGGCCGGGCAAAATCTCCAATGGCCCGGTCATTTTTCGGCTGAGTTTTGCTGCCGGGCAGCGGGCGCACAAACCACAGATGAAAACTGCTTAACGCCGCCCCCAAAAATCCTAAAGCAAACACCACCTGATAGCCGAGCGGAAACGGCAGATAGTTAAGAATAAGACCGCACAGGAGCGAGGTCAAAATCAGCGAAGCCGCCAGCAGTGCATTGCGAATACCGGCCACATGGCCGCGCCATTCCGGGGGTACGGCCTCGGCAAAGAGGGCGTTAAAGCCCACGGCCAACGCGGTTCCGGGGATGCTCATTAGCAAGGTTAAGCCAATCAGCAGCCAAATTTGACCCTGAGGCATGAAAAAGATCGGCAGGAAGGCCCACAGCAAATAAACCATACGGTTTAAAACAGAGGTCCAAAAAACGGCCTTACCCAGGGGCCGGCCTTCAAGCCAGCGACCGGCCGGTAGGGTAAAGGCCAGATTGACCATAGCCGGACCGGCCGTAATAAGGCCCAGTTGCAGGGGTGTTGCTCCCAGTCGAGCGGCGTAAACGGCCACAAAAGCAATGGCGCTGCCGTTGAGCAGGCCAAACCAAGCGATATCAAGGTATAGATGGTGAAAGTTGGCATGGTATTGTCGAGGTACAGCGCGGGCTGATCGAAATGTAAGTGCTTGTTTCATAACGTCTTAAAGTCCCCAAAGGAAATAGATATAGATAGGTGTGACCACCGCTAACAGCAAATTTAACGGCAGACCCACCCGCGTAAAATCCAAAAATTTGTAGCCGCCCGGCCCATAGATCATCGTGTTAGTTTGGTAGCCGACCGGCGTAGAAAAACTGGTTGAAGCGGCAAACATAATCGCCAATATAAAAGCACGTGCATCCAGGCCCAGCAGTTGCGCCGTTGCGACCCCAACCGGGATCATAACCACCACCGTGGCGTTGTTGGAGATCAGTTCGGTCATGGTCATTGTCATGAGATAAAAAATGCCAAGAACCACCAGCGGTGGGACATAGGCGGCCGAACCGGCGGCCAATTGGGCCAGATATTGCGCGCCGCCGGTTTTTTCTAACGCCAGACCCAGCGGAATAACCCCGGCCAACAGAAAAATCACATCCAGCCGGATCGAGTCGTGCAGTTCGTTCATGGTCAAACAGCCGGTCAAAACCACCAGCACGCAGCCAATGATCGACGTGACCAAAATCGGCTGGCCCAACACGGCCAAAATCACCACGCCGGCGATAATAGCCAGGGCGATAGGCGCTTTTTCAGTCCGGAAGGACTCCAACTGCGTCTCTTCGGTCACAATCAAGCCGGGTTCGCGTTTGATCTGGGCCAGGGCGTCTTTGGTGCCGCGCAGCAGCAAGGTGTCGCCAAAGCTAAGCGTCACTTGGCTCAGGCGCTCTTGAATTAACTCTTCATGCTTTTGCAAGGCAATAACGACACAGTTGTAACGCTGGCGAAAGTTGGTTGTTTCCAGCGTCCCACCGATAAGATCAGAGTTACGCCCAATAACTACTTCAATAAGGGCCATTTCCTTGTTTTCCAGCTTGCCGCGCCGTTGATGCCGCTCCGACTCGAGTTCTAACCCTTCGATTCCTTTCATGTCGAGAAGTTGCTTGGTATTAGCTTTGACAAACAGAATATCACACGCTTGAATCGTTTCCACACCCAAGGGGTGAGCCAGCCGCTGCCCATCTCTGATAATTTCCAATACACTCACATCGAACTGTTCACGCAGTTGGCTTTCCAAAACTGTTTGGTTAACCAGCGCTGAGTTTGGTAAAACCACCACTTCCGTCAGATAAGATTTGAGCTGGTAGGTTTCAACCATTTCTGCCTCGGTCCGGCGATCGGGCAGGAGGCGATGGCCCACGAGCAGCAAATACACGGCTCCGGTGGCAAAGATCAAGATGCCAATGGAGGAAAATTCAAATATCGAGAAAGCCGGATAACCTTGCTTGACCGTTAACGAACTGGCTAAAATATTGGTCGATGTTCCAATAAGCGTCATAACTCCGGCCAACTGGGCAAAGAAAGACAACGGCATTAACAATTTAGAGGGCGCTTGCCGGTGTTCACGGGCCAAAGAAATAACCATCGGCATAAGAATAGCCACCGCCGCCGTATTATTAATAAACGCCGATAAGGGCCCCACAATCAACATAATGACAACAATTTGTCTAACGATCGTGCCACCGGCCAACGGGATAACCCGCTGGCCGACCAGGTTGACAACGCCGGTGCGCTCGATGGCGCCACTTAAAATGAACATCGCCAGCACGGTGATTGTGGCCGTATTGCTAAAGCCGGAGATGGCCTCGTCGGGGGTCACATTCAACACCGGGCCCAAGGCCAAAACAATTGCCAGAATACCGAGAGCGACAAAGTCGATTGGAAACCGGTCGAGCATAAAGATGACCAGTGCTCCAATTAGAAGGGTAAAGGCCAGAAAAATCTCGAATGTCATTATTATCCCTTTCTAAGATTGACGCAGCGGGCCGATAAAGAAAGCTGGTAGTAACGGCTTTAACCCGGCCATTACTACCAGCCTTGTGAGTCTATTGGTTTGAACCCGCGCGATCAGCTTAGGCCATTCAGTTTATGATGTCCGTTTAAGTGAACTACATCGCGAAGCTGTTCGATGCGTCGCTGTAAGTAGGGTGAAAAATGACCGGCATACTTGACTTGTAAATCCGGAAGGGACCAGTCGCTGCCAGTAACGCGGCCTCGACAATTAGGCGCGCCGCACCGGCAGTCGAATTCATCGTAAGGGCTGCCGTCCGAGGTGGCATAATCGTAGCAAATTTCTTCGCCGGGGGCGATATCACGCAAGGCCACCAGAACGACTTGCCCATCCAGGCCGGTATTGGGCTGGCACGAATGGTTAACCCAGTCGGCTGGTCCCACATGGGTCGTTACCAAATATAAATTCTCTTCGATCTGAAGGGTATACCGACGGATGTCCGGCGGAATTTGATCGAGTTTCTCACTCGGAACCACTTCGCCGCCCCAGACTACCAAAGTTTCCTGCGCCGAAATTGGCCGGCGCGCATAAACGCCATAACCGCCATCGGCCCGGCTGCGCCCTTCCAATTTCGGCGACAAGTAGCATGTCGGTTCGTCTAGCACTTTAGTTATTTCCTCACTTTCTGCAATATCGCAATCAGTCTCCGTGATGCCGGAGAATTAAGGGTTGATTAAGATCAAAATCACCATACCAGCCGACCGCTTGAAACACCCTACTACACTCAGCCAGCAGGGCCAGTTCCTGAGGCAGCAGCAAGCGCTCATTATTTTTTACTTCCTGGTGTGCAGCCATTCCCATGGCGCCGCTTTTAAGCATAGAAGTCATATGTTGAAAAAACGTATAAAAAAGCTACGAAAAGAGTTTAAAATAGAAAACGTATGTATAATTTTTGAAATATATTGAGGAGACTCAAAATAAAGGAGAAATGATGGATCATCCCTTACCGCTGGCCGATAATGTTGAATATTTTGAAGAAGTGACGTATCAGGGGAAAACGATAAAGGTCGGAGACGTGGTCATTGTCTCGCGGACCGGACAGCAAAAAGAGGTTCAGGTCAGCAGTATTGCCAAGAAGCAAAATCATTACTGGGTCGGCTACGATGGGGATAAAGGGATCTGTCCCTGGCCGTTAGTGACGGTTAAATAGGCAACCGGGAGCATCAAGGCTTGTTTTGTCAAATACGATCAAAGCAAGCTTTGATGCTCCAGCCGCTTATTTATGAGAAGGCTCTACTCCATCGAAGCGCGATTTAGGATGCGATCCTTCTCTTCAATAAGGCGAACGGCATCCATGATCCGCCGGGTGATGTCGGAGACATCGCCTTCACCATCGATTTCATAGAGTAGGCCCAGCGCCCGATAGTAGGAAATTAACGGCGCGGTTTGGCCGTAATAGGTACGTAATCGAGCGCGAATGGTGGCCGGCTCGTCATCGTCTCGACGGCGGAGCTGGCCGCCACAGTGATCGCAGATGCCTTCTTTGGCTGGGGGGTTGTACATGGTGTGAAACGGGGTCTGGCAATCTTGACAAGTGACGCGTCCTGACAAGCGCTTAACAATCTCGGTGTCGGATACGTTGATATACAGGATGCCGCTCAACCGGCGCTGCATGGCGGTCATCATATCGGTTAATGCTTCGGCCTGGCCGATCGTGCGGGGAAAGCCGTCGAGAATAAACCCATTTTGCACATCCGACTGATTGAGCCGCTCTTGAACCATTCCTTCGGTGACATCATCCGGAACCAACTCGCCCCGCTGGATGTAAGATTTAGCCAACTGGCCGAGGGGGGTGTTATTCTTAAAGTGTGCGCGAAATAACTCGCCCGTGGAGACGTGAGACACGGCTAAGGTCTTACATAATTTTTCAGCCTGAGTGCCTTTGCCCGAACCGGGTCCGCCGAGCAACACCAAATCCAAGCTATAAGCGGCTTCGGCTTGGGTCAGCACCGCACTTTGATCTTTAAGGGCCTGAATACGCTCGACTTCCTCCAGCGTGGCCGGCCGAACTTCGGTGCGTTCAACCGCCTGGAGCAGATTGACGAGGCGCTGGTTAACCTGGCTGATTGACCCCTCACCATTGACAACGGCCAGTTGGCCTGTTTTATAGTAATATTCGACCAGCGGGTCGGCCAGGCGATGGAAATCTCTCAGCCGGGCTTCGACAATTTCCGGCTTATCATCCTCGCGCCGGTAGCTTTGGCGGCTGCCGCACACTGTACAAATCGTAAACGGATTATAGATTTCATGGTAGGGCGTGTAACATTTCCGGCAGACGATCCGGCCTTTTAAGCGTTCTTTAACCTCGACGTCTGTTACATCCAGGTAGATGACCACATCCAGGGTATAGCCCAGTTCACTCAACAGCTCATCTAAAAACTTGGCCTGATATTCGGTGCGTGGGAAGCCGTCGAAAATGACCCCATCGGCGTAATCCCAATTCAATAGTTTCGCTTTTATCAGCGCATCGACCACTTCGTCGCGCACTAATTGGCCCTGATCCAGGTATTTTTTAACCATTTTGCCCAGCGTGGTTGGCTCTGCCGTTCCGGCTCTGATCATATCGCCGATGGAAATTTGCTCAAAGCCAAACGTCGGTACCAGCCGACTGGTTTGGGTACCCTTGCCTGCTCCTGAAGGACCAATTAAGACAACGTTCATTAACTATCTCCTTGGGTAATTATATTTTTTTGATTTGACCGGGACTTAAAAGACAAAATCCGCTTTAACATGTTTTAGAGGTTCAAGCGGATATATCAGAATTTGGTTAATCGATTAAATTTTTCGCCGTCGAAAAATGTAAGTGACCATCGTATCCCAGTTATGTCTTGCTACAATGTTAAGGCCTAATTGCCGGTATCCACCTCAGGGGTTGTCTCAGATGCACCGGCTGGAGCCTCATCAGTGGGTGCATCACTATTTTCTGATGTACTGTTTTCTTCGGTGGCGGCTTCTTCGGTAGCGGCTTCTTCATTAAGAGGCGGTGGCGTGGAAATAGTAGTCTGGGTATCGCCTTGGGGAGCAGTAGTGGGTGTCGGCGAGGAACCGATAATAAAGCTTA
>JAGRCC010000272.1 GCA_020433785.1 Anaerolineae bacterium | reverse complement strand
TCATAGGCTTCATCCAACCTTTTCATTGTTTGTTGGAGATCGATAATGTGAATCCCGTTGCGTTCCGTAAAGATGAAACGCTTCATTTTGGGATTCCAGCGGCGAGTCCGGTGTCCAAAGTGAACCCCGGCCTCAAGAAGGGACTTCATTGAGACAACTTGATCTAACGACATGTTTAATTTTCCTCCGTTTTCAACTAACTACGTCCGCTCCTGTCAACCATCCGGGAACCTTTTAGACGAAATCTTCAACCGGTATGAGCTTCATCACTCATAAACTGGTTTCAAATATCGATAAGGCACGGCCCGTTTGTAAGAGAGCGTGTGAATTTAAGTAAAACCCCAAGCGGATAGTATAACACAATTGACTTAAATAGGCAAAGGAAAAAAATCTCTTCCAGACTCTACTGTATTATTTAGCCAAACAAATAACAAACTATCTCATCAAGGCGATTCAAGCCGTTAGGCAAATTAAAAAGAGTTTGGCAAACATTATTTTCATGTGTATAATGACTAAGGTATAAACTGTTAGAGTCAATAAAAGCCACAATAATTAGAGGGAGAAGCTCTAACGGTTATGAGCGTAGCTGACGAAATTAAATCAAAACTTGATATTGTCGACTTTATCTCAAATACCGTTAATTTAAGAAAAACAGGAAAGAACTACACTGGTTTTTGTCCTTTCCATCAAAATACAAAGACCCCATCGTTTGTTGTCTTTCCCGATACCCAAACCTGGCGTTGTTTTGGTGCTTGCGCTGACGGCGGTGATATTTTTAGCTTCGTAATGAAGCAGGAAGGTTTTGAATTTAAAGAGGCCATACAAGCATTGGCCAGGCAGGCCGGGATTGCCCTAACTACACCAGAGTTGGGCGACGACGAACAGGACAAGCATCGTCAAAAACTACTAGAATTAACCGCTGCGGCCGCAGCGTACTTTCATCATCTGCTAACCCATTCGCCTGCTGGCGCTCTAGCCCGATCTTATCTGGCTCAACGCGAATTTACGGCGGAAACCATTGCAACCTTTCAATTAGGCTTTGCCTTAAACGAATGGGATGCGCTAAAAAGTCATTTCTTGGAAAGAGGCTACAGCGCCGATGAACTTCTTGCGGCTGGATTGATTGTTGAGCGAGATAATGGCTCACCCGGTTATGATCGTTTTCGCGACCGGCTGATCATTCCCATTAGGGATGGTCGCGGCCAAGTCATTGGTTTTGGGGCACGGGCTTTGCAAGCCGAGCAAGTCCCCAAGTATCTTAACTCGCCGCAGACGGTTTTGTTCGATAAAAGTAAAACCTTGTACGGTTTAGACCTGGCCCGCAAGCATATCCGCGACGCTGACCAAGCCGTCATCGTTGAGGGTTACATGGACGTTATCCAGGCCCACCAACGAGGCGCCAGAAACGTGGTGGCCCAAATGGGCACGGCTCTAACCGAGCAGCAGTTGCAACTGCTCAAGCGAACAACCGGCAACTTTGTTTTGGCCCTTGACGCCGATACGGCCGGTAACGCGGCCACGTTACGTGGTTTGAATTTAGCCAGAGAAACCCTGGATCGAGAAACGGTGCCGATTCCTACCGCCTGGGGGCTAATTCGTTATGAAGGCCGCCTGGAAGCCGATATTCGGATCGCGTCGTTACCACCGGGTCGAGACCCGGACGATATTCTGAAAGAAGGGCTGGCAGCCTGGCAAAAAATTATCGATAGGGCTGTACCGGTTATTGATTTCTATTTTCAAGCTGTTACCGCCGAGCTGGATTTAACCAGCGCTAAAGGCAAAAGCATTGCCGTCCAAAAGCTAATGCCGGTGTTGCGCGATATTGGCAACAGCGTTGAACAAGAACATTACGTTCAAAAGTTGGCGCGGCTCATCCACATTGATGAGCGGACGTTGATGACCGAGCTAAAGACTAATCGCAAGCCCGGTAAAAAGCGTCAGCAGCCGCCCCAACCGGTTGGGCCTGATCTATCAAAAATCCAGAAAAAAGTACTCCCCGCGCCTTCGCTTGAAGCGAATGGTGACGCCGGATTAGAAGCCTATTGCTTGAGTCTCATTTTGGCTCATCCATTTGCTCTAGCTATGTCAAACGACGTTCTAGAGCAGCAAAAAGTAACCGGTCTGAATGCCAATGATTTCAGACGTGGCGATCATAAAGAAATCTTTAAATCACTACAGTTGTGGACGGCCGCCGAGTCACCCCGGATCGAAACCTTAACCGACATGGTCGGCGAAACATTGGAAGGCCGCCTGGCAACCCTGGCCACTCTTTGGCACCGGCGACCGCCAACTCCGGCCGAAACGGCATTTCGAGACTTAAGCATTGCTATTTTGCGGCTTCGGTTGCAAAATGTAGTTCAACAGATTGAAGAATTACAATTCATGTTACGTGAGGCGGAAGATAACCATGAAGTTGAAGAAGCGCGCCGTTACCGCGCTTTGATCGCAACGTGTAGTGAGCAGCGCCGCCAACTGCACGACGTTAGCGACGCGTTGTCGCTTACCGGTAAACGGCGCGCCGAATCCAAAGCCTCATTGTAATGACAACTTTAACCATAAATACCGAGCATAGAGTAGATATCCATAGTTAAATTGGTTTAGTTTCAGACTCATGGAGATCGTTAGTGGCAAAAAAGCGAATTACTAAGAACACAACTGAAGATAACAAAAAAAACCAGGCGAATGGGAAACCCCCGGAAGGGCTGACGCAAGAAGAGGCCATAGAAATTCTCCTGGAAAAGGGTAAGAGACAGAAAACGCTCACCCAAAATGAAATTTTAGATATCTTGCCCGACGGTGGTCTGGATATTGAGGCCACCGATGCTATCATTCAAAGGTTGGTAGAGAACGGGATAGAAGTCACAGAAGAACAGGATACCGATACCGAAGCTCTAGCGGATGTCGATGAGCCGGATGACGCCGCCCTCAAAGAGGTCGAAGAGGAACTCGATGACGAAGATTTTTCCTCGGCCGGGGTTTTAGAATTAGGCTCGGTGGAGCTAACCAATGACCCGGTGCGGATGTACCTACGGGAAATCGGCCAGGTCAATCTGCTGACCGCAGCCGATGAAGTTTCTCTGGCCAAGCGCATCCAGCGCGGTATGGATGCCCGTGACAAGTTAGATGAACAAGAAGCCTCTACCGAGGAAGAGTTAGCCGAGCTCAAAAAGCAAGACATCGATGGCCGAATCGCCAAACGATGTTTAGCTGAAGCTAACCTACGGCTGGTGGTCAGCGTGGCCAAACGCTACATTGGGCGCGGAATGAACTTTCTCGATTTGATTCAGGAAGGCAACATCGGCTTGCTGAGAGCCGTTGAAAAGTTCGACCATCATCGGGGTTATAAATTTTCAACCTATGCCACCTGGTGGATTCGGCAGGCCATTAGTCGGGCCATCGCCGACCAGGCCCGGACCATCCGTATCCCGGTCCATATGGTTGAAACCATCAACAAGCTGGCCCGCATCCAACGCCGCTTGTTACAAGAGTACGGCCGCGACCCCAGCGCCAAAGAGATTGCGTTGGAAATGGAAATGTTGTCCGATGAAGATTTGGAAGCCATCGAAGCAGCCGACAAAAATAGCACGCCACTGGACCCGGCCATCGAACGCCGCTGGCGCCGAGCCGCCACCAAAGTGCGCCGGATCATGCGTATTGCCCAAGAGCCAATGTCGCTGGAAACGCCTATTGGGACGGAAGAAAACAGCTACCTGGGCGACTTCAT
>JAGRCC010000025.1 GCA_020433785.1 Anaerolineae bacterium | reverse complement strand
CGCCCGATCTGGAACCGGGCAAAGAGTATTTTGATATGACCCAGAGCCTGATGTACAACGTCGAATATATCGACGGTACGCAGGGCGATATCGTCTTCCGCTACAACGGCCAAGAGGTCGATCACGTGGTCAGCCACCTTTTCCACGGCGGCGTCATGGACCGGATTGAGCCGGCGGGCGGCCGGGCGGTGCAAACCTTCGATCCCGGCGTGACCAAACTGATTGCCTACCGGTACGGGATCGAGCAGGCTCGCATCTTCCAAACGATGACGACCGGCGCGACTCGCTGGATCCACCCCCTGGACCAACCCTTTGAGCACAAATATGCATTTGCCTTGGAACTGCACGGCCTGCCGGGGGCCACCGATCAACTGGTCTACAACCTGGAGCAGCGGCCCATCCACTATGACGCCGCCGGTCAGGTGGTCGAAGCCATGACCTTTACCGAACCGGGTCTGGTGGCGGTCTACCGCTCCCCCGGCGACGGGGCGGCGTTGGCCTGGGTCACCGTCGATACGCTCATCTATCCGCTGGCCGCGCCCCAGACCGAAACCTACAGCTTTGGCGAAACCGGCCTGTATCATTACCGCCTGGTTGAGGCCAATGGCTCGGTCGTGGCCGGCCCATCGGCCAATCCGACCTTGTCCTTCACCGCCGAGCCGGGGGTGGCCTACCTGGCCCAACTGGTCTACCCGGACACCTCGCTGTTTGTGGGGCTGTACGGCGATATGCAATTTGAGCATCCCGATTACTGGCTGATGCCGGTTGACGGCCGGCAGGAGCATGAGTTTGAGTTTCATCTGGATTACCACCGCCAACCCGATCCCGATCTAGGTAATGATCATCTGCGCGGTGATGTGGTGGTCGATGGCCTGACGCTGAGCTACGGCACCACCGCCGTGGCCCAACAATTCCCTTACAGCCGCCACGACGGCGCCCGACCAGGGGTCAACCTGTTGGGCATTCCCGATGTGAGCATGGTCGCTTTTTGCCAGCGGCCGGGCTATCACGAAGTGGTCTACTGGGGCGGTTGGGAAAATGAGTCGTACTATCTACCGGAACGTGGCCGAATTTATGACGAAGAGCTGGCCGACGAGTGGAATGACGATCAGCGCGGCTGCTGCATCGACGCGGCCCGCCGGGTCAACATGGAACTGGCTCGCCAGGGGCTGCGCACCGACCACACCTACCGCCACCACGGCGAACAGAGCCAGGGTTACCAGATGGTCTTGCTGCATATCTGGTCGCCTTACAACTTGGTGGGCATGCGCCCGCCCCACATCGGCCAATTTCTGAAACCGGGGGTGACCTTGCCTTATTACCAAGCCCCGGAGGATGTTGTGTTCTGGGGCTGGGATTTAGAGCGGGGCGGGTTGGCCGAAGGGATTGGCGCGTTTGAATTGCAGCGGTTCATTGCTACCCTCGGTCCGGCCCAATATGTGGATATGACCAGCATCCATCCGGCCGAAGCGGTCTTTGTCCCCGACGTTCCGGCTGCCCCGCCGGCATCCACACCCGAATCGCCCATCCAATCGGAACGTCCGGCCACCACAACCCCACCCACACCCGAATCGCCTATCCCGGCCCCAACCCCGGCCATCCCCATCCAACCAGAACCTCCAGCCACCACAACCCCCACGCCGACGCCACCTGAACCGACGCCGCTTCCACCCCAGCCCACGCCTCAGTTACCGCCTGCCCCCACCCCGATGCCATCGCCGCCCATCGTTACGCCAACGCCCAAGCCGCTGCCGCCATTATAATTCCATCCAATCGGTGAGCCAGGTGGCTCACACCCACTTGACGATAAGTTTTGGAAGGTGAGCCGTTGGCTTACCTTCTACGTTTTTATCGCGTGCCCATCCGTTAGCCTTCATTTTATCATTGAGAGTATAATGTTAAACTCCGGACGGCATAACGCCGGGGGATGCCCAGCGGTTTATTTTAACGACCACTGAATTTTTTGGCGAAGGCAGCAAAACAGATGACACGACGACCAAATATAATTCAAAATGGGCTGCGCCTTATTCTGGCTTTGTTGGCGGCGATACTTGTAGCCGCCCTGTTGATAATTTTATTGCTAATACTAATCCCGGCAGGATCGGGATCGCCGCCGCCAGATAGCACAACGGTGGTGTCGGCTACCGATTTGGCCACAAGTCGGCCGGAAACCACCAGCGAGGCCCAGAACCAAGCCACCCGCCTGGTCCAAGACCAAGCTACCGTCAACGCCCAAGCCCAAGCCACCGGCCAGGCCTTCGAACATGAACTTACCCCCCTGCCCGACGAGCCCCCGACCGCTACCCCCACCGTTCTGCCTTCACCGGTGGCCATCGATGAAACGGCTGAGGCGGTTCGGCTAGGTGAGATGGCGGTTGAGCGCCCGTTCGCTATGATTCAGGGGGCTAGCGCCAGTTGGGTGGTGGAGATGTATATCCCGGAACAGTTTACGTCGTTGGAGATGCCCACGGGGGTCGAATTCGTTCAGGTTGGCTTGTCTGAACCCCCAGAGGCCGGGGCGTTGTATTCAACCGACCGAGTCGCGCTCTGGCTTAGCCGCTATATGCAGGTTGAACTACGGGTCCCCGCCGGTTTTACGCTGAATGGCCCGCCGACGGTTTGGAAGGAAATCAATCTTGACTCGCCCCGGCCCTACGTGGTTTGGGAATGGCTGCTGACCGCACCAGACCGGCCGGGCAGCCACGAAATCCTGCTCAATATTTACCAGGCCCAAGTAGCGCCTAATACCACCGAAAGCGCCCCCATCGATACCCGGCAGCGGGCCATACCGCCCCGCCGGTATAAAATCGAGGTGGTGCCCTACACCCCAACGCCGGTCCCGGTCATCACGCCGGTACCTACTCCCGTCCCAGCCACGGCCACCCCAATTCCAACGATGACGCCGGCCCCATTTTTTGATCGGCCGGGCACAACCGCGGCTATGGGAGCCTTGGCTACAATTGTAGCCGCTATAATCGGGGTGGTGGGTGTTCTGGCCGCCAAAGATCGGCTGCCCCTGCTGACTAAAGGCCAGCAACGTCGGTCGCTGGCAAAACAGATATCAGAGAAAACTCGCCGCCTTAATCTGCTCAAAGAGCGGCAAGCCCGGCAAGGCTTTTTCACCGATCCGGCTGTATTGGCTGAGATTCAGGATATTGAGGCGGACCTGGCCCGCCTCGAACAGTTACAGAATGAGGAATTAGAGGAATAACAACGATCCTAAAGCGGGTGGCGCTTTAGAGGGTCTTGGGGTTATTGCGGCAAGTGAATGGCAAATGTCGTGCCTTGCTCCTGCTCGCTTTCGACCTCGATCGTACCGCCGTGCCGCTCGATGATGGCCTGGGTAATGGATAGGTCCAGGCCAAACGCGCGATGCCCGTTATCGTAAAACGGATCGAAGATGTGGCTCAGATCCTCTTTCGATAACCCCTCGCCCGTATCGCTGACAATGATCTGAACTTGCGGCCCCACCACCCGGGTGGTAATTCTCAGGGTGCCGCCGGTTGGCATCGCCAGATAGGCATGGCGGGTTAAGTAAAACAGGGCTTGCTTCAACTGCTTTTCATCGGCCGAAATTAGCGGCAGTTGGGGATCGAAACCCGGTACAAACTCGACCAGATAGCCGGTTTCGGCGTGTTCATTGGCGTACCGGCTCCAGGCCGACTCAATAATTTCATTGAGATCCACTTCCTGGAACTGGTACTTCTTCGTGTCCGAAAAGTCGAGCAGGCTGTCAACCGTTTGCTGGCAGTGCAGGGTGTCGCGTTCGATGGCGGAGATAAGCTGCAAATTCTTGGGGGACGGCTCGATATGGTTTTCAAGCTGATGGAGATTGTCGAGGACATTGTTGAGGGGCGAATTTAACTCGTTGACCACACCGGCGGCCATGTGCCCCAAAATCGCCAGATTTTCCGATTTCGACAACTGAAGATGGGCGTTTTCCAACTCGCTGGTCCGGGCTTCCACCAAATGCTCCAGCCGGCGGCCCGTTTTCTTGGCCTGCTCGATGTCAGCGGTCAGTTGGGCGTACATGCTGGCATTGTCGATGGCCACGCTGGCGTAATCGGCCAGGGCGGTCAGTAAATTGAGGTGGCGGTCGGTAAAGGCTTTGGCTGTGTCTTTGTTATTAACGGCCAGCACGCCGATCACCTCATCTTTGTTTTTAATCGGCACGTTGAGCAGGGATTTTACAAAGTAGCCGGTTTTGATCTTAAAGGAGTCGTCCTCATTTTGGCCGCCGATTGAAATGGGCTGGCCGGATTTAACCACTTGTCCGGCGATGCTGTCGTGCATTTTAATGCGAAAGCTGGAGGCTTTTTTCTCATTCAGCCCCCGCGCGGCTCGTAAATAAAGTTCGCCGGACTCTTTATCGACCAGCATAATCGAGCCTTCTTCGGCTTCGGTCAAAAAGGCGGCGGCATCAACAATACGGTTGAGAATCTGCTCGATGTCTCGCAGCGAGGTTACCGAGCGGCCAATCCCGTACAAAAAACGAAGTTCCTGCATCCGGCTTTCCAACTGTTGGTTAACCTTCAACACAGTTTGGGTTAGCGCATCCCGCTCCTGGCGAAGCCGGGCTTCCGTCAAGGCGCGATCGATGGCCGTGAGCATTTCATCGATGGCAAACGGTTTAATGATGTAATCGCGAGCGCCCAATCGGAAAGCTCTCACGGCTGTGCCTTCGGAGCCATGAAACGTCATGAGGATGGTGGGGGTGTCGATGTCCCGGTGATTTAGGGCCTCTAAAAGTTCCAGGCCGCCCATGCGCGGCATCACCAGGTCAGAGATAATCAGATCGACTTTTTTAGAAAGGGCAATTTTGAGGGCGTCAGCGCCGTCTGTAGCCTCGATCATTTTGTAGCCGTTTGGCTCCAAAACATAGGTGCGCAGAAATTTGATGCTGTCTTCACGGTTATCAACCACTAAAACCGTTTCGCCCGCCATAAAGCAACTCCCGAAGTGTGGTATGGTTGTAAAAGGGAGAAGAGTATGAGAAGCAGGGCGTAGGGATCGTGTGTGAAGAGGCCGGCATTAATAACCGTTGCCCTTACCTCTTACGGCCTACTTCTTACGGCCTACTTCTTACTGCCTCTTAAATTAGTTGAAAACTGCATTGTTGGCCGGATTATAAGACGGTTGGGTCCGTTTGGTGCCAACTTTATAAATGGCTGTCCAGGGTTGGTAGCGGCTGACAACTTCGTCTTTATAGAGGAGTTTGTCACCCTCTTTAACCAGCCGGGTGACACTCACGTTCATGCCGTCCTGGGCCCAGTCAACTTGTTTAATCACCCCGTCTGGAAGCGACGGATCATTTTCGTAAATCGGTGGGCCATGTTTGACCACATTGGTCACCACCGGCTCGCTGACCGTAACCTCGCGGTCAGTGGGTGTGCCAAAGAATTTAAAGGTAATGGTTCCTGCTTCTAAATCTGACGCGGTCTGGATTAGCAGAAAATGGTCCGTGTCATTTCTAAATTTAAAGTCCACGTATGGGGCGTAGACGGTGGCATCCAGCCCGATCTCGGAATTAATCTCGTACCACCCAACCCGATAACCATGCGCCCAGCGCTCGACAATTTCAAACCCGCCAAATAAAGCGGCGCGGAAAGCGGTGGTGCTGACCTGACACACCCCGCCGCCGATGCCTACCGCTGTTCGATCGCCGTAAATAATGAGCGACTCGTCGTAGCCTAGCTCTTTGGTCACTTCACCCAAATACTCATTGAAAGAGAAGACCTCACCCGGCGGAATGACTACGTCTTCAAACTTTGCAGCCGCCACCTCGATATTGTTCATCCGGGCCTCGGACGAGCCGCTAAAATAAGAGGTTGCTTCCGAGACAACTTCTTTAATGCCCAACGCCTCAAGGTCTTGGCTGGGAATGCGGGCCGGCGTTACCACCACCGGCAGTTTGACCGAATTCGTCCCGTTTTCGATGGCCTTGACCGTTTCCGTCCAGGTCGCATCGACATCCAGATGATAGCTATCTTTGCTTTCTTTAAGCACAACGAGTTTGTTTTCTGCCTCGTCAAAATGTAGTTTAGCATCCGTTCCTTCTTGGTCGATGCGTTTGGCAAAGGTTTCATAGTAAGGCGTGAACATATCTTTCTTGAGGTTCATCTGCATCTGCAATTGGCCGTTGTCATCAACCTGGTCAACCAGGTCGATCATCGATACCAGGGTTTTCGGCTCGATCTCCCACTCGACGTTATCAGCTTTTGATTTGTAGCTAAACGTTAACGGTTTAGCCAAGAGGTTGGTTACCTGTCGATAAGTCGAGGCCACGGCTTCATTGGAGAGAGCCGGTTGAATTTTTTGGGTGACGGCCTGGATTGGCTCGGTATTATCGCTAAACAGCGCCGCCTCGATCAGCGGCCGGGTGGCATCGACATGCAGTCGCTGCCCAAACTGGGCCGGCACGATCTCAACTTTATCGGCCGAGTGGATAACTAATTGAGCATTTTGGGGTGGATAATCGCTAACCGCAATCAGCGATTGCAGCATTTGGTGGCTGGGGCCGGTATTGTATAGAATAACGGGCTGCACATCCCGAGATCGCGACAGCAGCGATAGATGCATTGGCACATCAACCAGCAAATTCCCCTGGCGGCCCAACTGATAGGCCTTGTCTGCCGTGGCTTCAACATCAACAAAAACGCCTAATTCTTCTTTGGTAAAGGTGTGGGTTTCGTCGCCAATCTGAATGGTTAACGTTTCATTCAGAATTTTGTCAGCTTGAGTAGCGACCAAATCGACAATTTCCGGGCGGGTCATGCCGCTCACGTCGATGCCGGCCACGGTCACCCCGGGATAGGCTCGGTCCAGGTAGACAATTTGAAACGCCAGTATGCCAAAAATAACGACGACCAAAAGTCCCCCGGCTGCTAAGACCAGCAACGTAAAGAGCAACGTCAGCGCTTTCTTCAAAGAGGGGAATTTAACAACTTGACTGTTTTGGTTTATCATTTACAATCCCACTTATTCGTCTAAAAAGCGTCTACTCTAAGTATAGACATTATCTGGCTAGAAACCAAGTTTGATCAAGCAGCTTGCAGCTGGAAGCCAAAATTTTAAGGATAGCTTGAAAATGATGCCTCTATACTATAGCCCTAAGTAGATTTATGTCAACACTCTGTAACGACTAAATCGGCCGGCCAATATTAGCGCTTATCTCAAACATAATGCGGAACCCTACAAACTTTAGTCCAAAGGGTCACCTGCCAATTATTTCATCCCAGAGACATTATGACTAAAAAGTATCCGGTTAAACCACCGGTCGATATGGGACAGGTCTTTCAAACGAAGTGCCGTCACTGTCAGGGCAACGGCCAGGAGCCGGGATTACCTGATTTGACCTGTCGTGAATGTGTCGGGCGGGGCCGGCGGAAGTGGCGCATTTTAGAGTGTGAGGATTGTGGCGGAAGGGGCAAGAAATCTTTTCTGAGCTTGCGCGGCTGTCAAACGTGCCGGGGTCGGGGCTGGGTTGAACTTGATATAGGGTAAATAGGGCTGATATTTGAAGCAAATAAGGCATTGGTCCTATTATTTCAATGGGTGGGTTGAAAATCTGCTCAAATAACGATATAATGGAAAGTCCATAAAAGATTGCTGGCAAAGCCTAACGGGTGGGGCGACCATCGCCGGGACGAGCCAGCCCGCCCTCATCATTGAGTAGGACCTATTCAATCGGGTTGAGGGCATTAAAAAGGAGCGACCAGTCGCTCCTTTTTTTAATTTTTATTCGGCCAACTACTCATCTGTTGTTGAGGCGTTGGCCGCTTCATTCAGCATGATCATCAAGGCTTCAAACTCATGCTCACAGCAAAAACATTGCTTGAGATGTTGGGTAACACCCGGCATGTTTACCTCGGGATCTGTCCCGGCCAGTAAATACTCGGCATAGCTGTCAAGTACCTCATAACAGTCCTGACAGCTTATCTCAATCTCTTCAGTTTCTAGAGCTGCTCTAAGCAGCCGTTGTAAATAAGTGTTGCCCATATTGTTACTTCTGCTATTAGTAGTCCGTTCCTCTAATAGACGCCTGGGATACAGCATTCTTACTGTAACCGGGCAAAATCGCCCGGCCGATCGTTAATTATTCAAACAGCCTTAATATATAAGCTGAGTCTAAACCTAATGCTTGTAAACTCCGCTTCAGCTTTAGGCGCGCGTCGTGTAACAGTTTGTAAACATTATTAGGGTTGGTGTTAAGCGAATTGGCTACTTCAGCAATAGGGACGTTATCGACCGTTACGGCCACCAAGGCCTGACGTTGGCGGTCGGTCAGTTCCTGGCTGATAACCTCATCCAGTATCTGCCATACTTGGCGGCGTTCATTTTCCGTATCGGGGTTAAGGTTTTGGCCGGCGGGCAGCGCTAAAATTTCCTGCAGCGAGGTCCCGGAATCGGTTAGCGCATCCAACGAATAGTCGCGCCATCTGGCTCGACGCAGCTCACTAATGGTGTGGTTGGCGGCAATTTTGGCCGCCCAAGTGGTGAATTTACTTTTACCTTGAAACTTATCTAAGTTATCTTTAACTTTGAGAATAGCTTCCTGAGCAAAATCCTGGCCCATCTGCTCAAGTTCCGCTTCGGCCAAGTGGCCCAGATCGCTCCGCGTTCTTAGATAGGCGAAAACACCGCGCTTAAGGTGGTTGAGCAGTTCATTGATCGCATCGGTTTGGTGGGGGCTATCGTCTCGTAAGTCCTCTAGCCAGG
>JAGRCC010000271.1 GCA_020433785.1 Anaerolineae bacterium | reverse complement strand
CCGGCATCGAGCATACCATCTACCCACGGCAGCAGCTTTTTAGCGGCATGGTCGGTGTGTAAGATGACGCATGCGCCGTAAAGCTCGGCCAATTGGTGAATATGGTGCGCCCCGGATACGGCCCCGGCGATGGCCCCTTTCTGCTTATCATTGCCCAGGCCCTTGCCAGCGAAAAAGGCCGCGCCTCCGTTGGAAAACTGAATAATCACCGGTGAGTTGACATCTCTGGCCGTTTCCATGACGGCATTGACCGTATCGGTTCCGGTCACGTTCACTGCCGGTATAGCAAATTGGTTAGCCTTGGCAAAGGCAAACACTTCTTGAACACCGTCGCCGGTGATCACCCCAGGAGCAAATTTACCGTTATCTGACATATTTCTCTCTCTTTCTATTAATAATTGGATTTAATAAACAGATGTTACTCTGAACTGGCTGCAACCTATTGGCTACAGCCCCGAGACGCTAAGCGTCTCTCGCCGGCTGCCCCTAAAACGGGACAGCCGGCGGTACATACAAGGTTATATTTCGGCCCCGTCGTGGATAACCGCGCTTTTCGGAATGATGATCAATCCTTCGCGGGCCACCCAGTTACCGGTTTCAGAATCAGGCCGGTCCGGGATATTCCGAATGTGGACATTGCGGCCAATGCGGGCATTTTTATCGATGATCGCCCCCTCGATGACCGAACCATCGCCAATACCAATATCAGGCCGACCCAACCGTCTGTTTTCGGCTTTATCCTCATCGGTTTCAAAATAATCGGCCCCCATAATAATTGACGAGTCGATGGTGACCTGCGAGCCAATTAGACTCCGCAATCCGACGATCGCATTGTTAATCTTGGCGTCGCGTACCCGGCAGCCGTCAGCCAATAACACTTGGGATAGTTGGGCGCCATGGATCTCGGCCGAGGGTAGGAAACGGGGGTGAGTATAAACAGGTCTGTTAGGGATATTAAACTCAAACGGGGGATTGGGCGAAGCCATCTCTAGGTTTACTTCATAAAAACGGCGAATGGTCCCGATGTCGGCCCAATAGCCGTCAAATACGTGGCCCATCACTTTGTAGTTGGACAGGGCGTCGGGAATAATATCTTTCCCAAAATCGTCGCCGGGGGCTTCCAATAAATTCGAGAGCAGTTCGGTGGAGAAGACATAGATGCCCATTGAACCCAAATAAGGTTTTTGGGGGTTGTCAATACTTTCCAAGCCGTTTAAGGCATCGGCCTTAGGCTTTTCGGTAAAGCTCAAAATTTCGCCGTTTTCGCTGCGCTTGAGGATGCCGAAGCCGGGCGCATCTTCAGCCGAGACCGGCTGTACCGCCAGCGTGATATCGGCGCCGGTTTCAACATGGTACTCCACAAACGCCCGGTAATCCATGCGGTACAGGTGATCGCCGGCCAAAATGAGCACATATTTGGTGCCTGAGCGTTGAATTTCAACCAACTGCTGACGAACGGCATCGGCGGTGCCTTGATACCAGCCGGTGCTCCGAGGCGTTTGTTCGGCGGCCAGAATTTGCACCCAACCCTGGGAAAACATATCGCGCTGGTAAGTCCGGAAAATATGACGGTGGAGCGAAACGGAGTTAAACTGGGTTAATATCGCAATTTTTTCGATACCGGCATGGATACAACTACTAATAGGAATATCAATCAGGCGATATTTACCGCCCAGCGGCACAGCCGGCTTTGAACGTTTTTTAGTTAAAGGGTACAAGCGAGAGCCTTGCCCGCCGCCTAAGATTAATCCCAAAACATCTTTCATAACCATAGAATTACTCCTCTCGTCATTGTGAGTCGTTGATTTTTTTGGACATTTTTTCGCGTTATTTTAAAACCTGCAATGAACACAGGACTAATTTTAACATTTTATTTGACTCCACCCGGTGCTTAATGATTAATTTTTCAATACGTCCTCCTTCTTTGATAGCCATTGGCCTCAAATCAAGAAATTTTATTTTAGGTCCAGTCTTACTTCAGGCAATATATGCAAACGATTACAACATCTCATCTCTAGTATAGCACCAATCCACGCATTAATTTGTCTTAACTTATTTTACACCGCGAATATTACAGAAATTTTGGTTCGTAGTCGCTAAAAAATAGTAAAATCAACCTCGGTTCAGGTAAAAAGCTAAAACCTCTTGACAATTAATTTGTAATCGTTTACACTAGCTAACAAACGGTTATTCAATGAACAAAAGGAAATAAGCCATGCCAAGTATCAAGGATGTTGCCGATATTGCCGGAGTCTCAACCGCGACGGTCTCGCGTGTGTTATCTGACAAACCTCATGTCCGTCCTCAGGTACGAGAGCGGGTTCTGGCGGCTGTCGAGTCGCTCAATTATCGCCCCAATCTAGTGGCCCGTAGTTTGAGGGTACAAAAGTCGAATAAAATTGGTCTGATCGTGGCCGATATCCAAAATCCGTTTT
>JAGRCC010000270.1 GCA_020433785.1 Anaerolineae bacterium | reverse complement strand
GCTTTGTCAGCTTCATCGGCTTTGTCTGGGCGCGCTACAAACAGGCCGGGGTGGCCGTGGGCCGAATGGTGCGACTGCTGCAAGACGCGCCGCCGGAAACACTAGTCAAACCGGGCCTGATTTATCTCAACGGCCAACTGCCCGACATCCCTTACACCCCCAAAACCCCCGCCGACCGGCTGGAAACGCTGACCCTCTCCGGGCTAACCTTTCACTATCCCGACTCGGCGCGAGGCATCGATCATATCAATCTGACGCTTAAACGGGGCGCGTTCACCGTCGTCACCGGCCGGATCGGCTCCGGCAAGACGACGCTGCTGCGAGTCCTGCTCGGTCTGCTGCCCAAAGACAGCGGCGAGATTCGCTGGAACGGGCAAGTGGTCGATCAGCCCTCGACCTTTTTTGTGCCGCCGCGCAGCGCCTACACCGCCCAGGTGCCGCGCCTCTTCAGCGACACCCTGCGCGAGAATCTGCTGCTCGGCCTGCCGGAAGCGCAGGTCGATTTGAGCCAGGCCATCCACGCGGCAGTGATGGAACAGGATTTAGAGGAGTTGGAACACGACCTCGATACGTTGATCGGTCCAAAGGGGGTCAAGTTGTCGGGCGGGCAAAACCAGCGCTCCGCCGCCGCCCGCATGTTCGCCCGTGAGCCGGAGCTGTTCATCTTCGACGACCTCTCCAGCGCCCTCGACGTTGAAACCGAGCGTACTCTATGGGAGCGGCTCTTTGCCCGACCTGCCACGCCCACCTGCCTGGTCGTCTCACACCGCCGCACCGCCCTCCGCCGCGCCGATCACATCATCGTCCTCAAAAACGGTCGCGTCGAAGCCGAAGGCCAATTGGCCGATCTGTTGGAACGCAGCGAGGAAATGCGCCGCTTGTGGGAAGGCGATGTCGGTCAGGGGAATGGACGGGGCTAAATCATAGTAGGTCGGGTTGAGGCACAAAACCCGACAGATAGTCCGGATCAAAAGACATTTCGGATATAAGCGTGCGGATAATATAGGGTATAATCTATTTGAAAGGCATTTTATACCCATTCAAGACCAGTTACAACGACAGCCCGATAGTTGACCGGATGATAAGGAAAAGGAATGCCTGAAGTTTCCAGATTTTATGGTATAGTCATCTTCATGAACTATAATGATCACCAGCCACCCCACTTTCACGCCAGGTATCAGGAACAAGAAGTAACCGTTGATATTGAAACAGGCATATGTTTTTGCATGTCACAGAAGCAACCTACATAGAAGCATACAAGTTACAATTAACCTTTGACGACGGCACGGTTAAAGACGTAGACCTTCAAGAAGAACTATATGGCGAAGTCTTTAAACCGCTCAAAGATATAGAAGCCTTTAAGCAAGTGACCGTTAATCCTGATACAAATACCATTGAATGGCCAAATGGAGCCGATTTTGCCCCTGAGTTTTTATTTGAGCTGGGTCAGGAAATAAAACCTGTCCCGCCAGCGGTAGTTAATATCTCCTAACCCCTTCATCATTTATTCCTCACCATTGATCGACCGCGCGTTAATATGCCCGGCGGCCACGGATGGTCTGACCGACGGCTCGATCACAAAGTCGGGTGGATCGGCAAGTCTGACTCGATTGCGCGATCAGATGGCCGGACGCGCCGAACCGTCTGATCGACCGCTCGATCAGACGCCCGGACGCGTCGGACCATCTGCCTCAACTACTCGACAATACGCCCGGAGGCCACGGGACATCCACTCGACGGCCCGATCATAAAGTCGGATGGATCGGAAGGTTTGATTTGATTACTCGATCGTATGGCCGGACACGTCGGCAGGTTTAATTCGATTGGTCGATCATATGGCCGGACGGGTCGGACCGTTTGCTCGACGGCTCGGTTGTATGAGCAAACGTGTTGGACCGGTTTGATCGACTGCTTGATCGCATGGTCAACACGCTGGACTATCTGATCGAGTAGTCGATCGTATGGCCGAACGCCTCGGACGGTTGAATTCGATTGCCCGATCATATGGCCGGAGGCGTCGAACCGTCAGATCGGCTGCTCGATCGTATGGCCGGATGTGTCGGAAGGTCTGCTCGAGCAGAGGATGGCATAATACGAAACGTACAGCGAGGAAATGATATACACTACGCACTACCCGCAGTTGAGGAAATTATTTAATCTCGGAACTTGAACGAACCCTAGGCAGCGTTCGTGCAGCGTTAGAACACGGATTGGCAGAAGTACGCGGATTGTCTCTCATCTGTATCCGCGTTTTTCTGCTTATCGGCGGTTCTTCACGCTCACGTCGCTCGACATCACACAACGGGGACAACACCGGATTAAGAAATCAACAGATTTTTTCGCTTTCTATCCGTTCCTTCCTTAATCCGTTGTTGTTTTATGGGGAAGATACGGTAATAGGCTCATCCTAGCAGACGTAGGTCGGGTCTCGTCCCTCGACCCCAACCTACGCCTACGTCTGTTTGCTGGATTTTACAAACATTTAGCAAAGTCTTAAAACCGTCTTTATTCGTTCTTAACATCATCACGGCAACATGCAAGCGTGATGAAAAAGATACTCTTTATCGGCGGGTCGCTGAACCAAACCAAAATAGCCCACGCGGTGGCGCGTCACCTGGCGCGTGACTACGCCTGCTGCTTCACGCCTTACTACTGCGACGGGCTGATCGAACTGGCGGCGGGGGCGGGGCTGCTCGACTTTACGGTCATCGGCGGCAACGCCCGAGCGCAGACCGAAGCCTACCTGCAAGAACAGCGCCTCCCGGTCGATTACGGTGGCCGCCAGCACGATTATGATCTGGTCGTCACTACCAGCGATCTGCTCATTCAAGACAACATCCGCCACAAAAAAATCGTGCTCGTTCAAGAAGGCATGACCGATGAAGAAAGCCTGATGTTTTATCTGGTCAAATGGCTAAAAATCCCGCGCTACCTGGCCAGCACCGCCACCAACGGCTTGTCGAATGCCTACGAATACTTCTGCGTCGCCTCCGCAGGGTACCGCGATTTCTTCATTAAAAAGGGCGTTCAGCCCGACAAGCTGGTAGTAACCGGCATCCCTAACTTTGATGATGTCGCTCAGTTCAAGCAAAATGACTTTCCTTATAAAAAGTTCGTTTTGGTCGCCACCTCCGATGCGCGGGAAACCTTCAAGTTCGATCATCGCAAGAAATTCATCCGGCGCTGTCTGCATATTGCCGGCGGCCGGCCGCTGATCTTCAAACTCCACCCGAACGAAAACGTCAAACGAGCTACGCGCGAAATCAAGGCGCTGGCTCCTCAAGCGCTAGTTTTTGCCAACGGCAGCATCGAGCCGATGATCGCCAACTGCGATGTCCTCATCACCCAATACTCCACCGTGGTCTACCTGGGGCTGGCGCTGGGCAAAGAAGTTCACTCTTACTTTGATATCGAAACGCTCAAAAAAATGACGCCGATTCAAAACGGCGGCGCCTCCGGTCGGAATATCGCTGCGGTTTGCCGGCGCGTGCTGGAAGGAACAGCCCAGCCTGAGCGTTCTCGTCCAGAACAAACACCAATCCATCACACTTCACGTCCTACGTTCCACATCCTACGTTCCATATCCTACTTACGAGGACTAACCTATGCCTGATGCCCTCACCGTCGTCACCGTCATTCAAGCCAGGGTCGGCTCCTCACGCCTGCCCAACAAGGTTATGCTGCCGCTGCTGGGCCAACCGGCCTTAGTCCGCATGGTCGAGCGGGTGCAGCAGGCCAATCTGGCCGGGGCCGTGGTCGTCGCCACCACCACCGATCCCACCGACGACGCCATCGTCGAGTTGTGCCGGGCCGAAGGCATCCCCTGCTTCCGCGGCCATCCCACCGACCTGCTCGACCGCCACTACCGGGCGGCCAAACAGTTCCGGGCCGATGTTGTGCTCAAAATCCCATCGGATGTCGTGTTGATCGATCCGGTCGTCATTGACCAGGTGATGGCCGAGTTCTTGGCCGACGACTATGATTACGTCAGCAACCTCCACCCCCAGAGTTACCCCGACGGCAACGATGTCGAGGTGATAAGCATGGCCGCCCTGGAAACCGCCTGGCGCGAAGCCTGCCGCGATTTTGAGCGGGAGCACACCACGCCCTTCTTGTGGGAAAACCCCGACCGCTTCCGCCTCGGTAACGTGGTCTGGGAAACGGGGCTGAACTACGCCATGAGTCACCGCTGGGTGCTCGATTACGAGGCCGATTACCGGCTGATCAAGATCATTTTCGAAACGCTCTATCCGCAGAACCCAGGTTTTGACCTGACTGACATTCTTGAACTGCTGGAGCGCCGGCCGGAGCTGGCCGCGCTTAACGCCGATTATATCGGTGTCAATTGGTACCGCCATCACCTCGACCAACTCCAGACCATCTCCGCCGCCGATACCCGCACCCCAACCATCCTCACCCCTGAAGAGACCGAACAGTTGGCCGGGCTGGCCTTCAAGGTGCGCGAACACATCATTCGCATGGCCACTGACGGCGGCTGTTTTATCGGCGCGTCACTGTCGTGTGTTGATTTGATCGTCTATCTCTACAGCCGCTTTCTCAATCTCAAACCGACCAACCTGACCGATCCCCGGCGCGATTATCTGTTCCTTTCAAAAGGGCATGATGTCCCGGCTCTGTATGGCACGTTAGTCGAGTTGGGCTGGCTGGAGCCGGCGCGGTTGCAGCAGCACCTCAAAACCACGGACGATATCTATTGGCATCCCAACCGCAACATCCCCG
>JAGRCC010000269.1 GCA_020433785.1 Anaerolineae bacterium | reverse complement strand
AGGGTCGGCTTTATCGGTATACTACTTGTCTAATAACAAAGAAGTTTTTAGTCAATTGTCGAAGAGGAGGGACAACATGGCAATTAAATATACATTTGTAGGTCACGCCACCCATATCCTGGACATTGGTGGTCAAACGGTTTTGATCGATCCTTTCTTTACCAGCAACCCCATGACGCAGATATCGGCCGACTCCGTCAACCCCGACTTTATTATCGTCTCCCACGGTCACTTTGATCACGTTGAAGATTTGGTTCCCATCGCTAAACGCACCGGAGCCAAAGTTATTGCTAACTTTGAAATTGTTAGTTGGCTGCAAAGACAGGGCATTGAGAATGCTCATCCTCAGCACATCGGCGGTGGTTTTACTCACGAGTTTGGTCACTTAAAGCTCACCATTGCCCATCACGGCTCCGGCCTGCCCGACGGCAGCTACGGCGGTAACCCGGCGGGCTTGCTGATTACCGCCGAAGGTAAGCGGCTCTATTTTGCTTGCGATACGGCTTTGTTCTTCGAAATGGAACTGTACGGTCGGGCCGGCATCGATCTGTTTGTGACGCCCATCGGCGATAATTTTACGATGGGGCCGGACGATGCGCTGGAAGCAGTAAAGCTGGTCAAACCAAAAGTAGCGGTTCCCTGCCATTATAACTCCTGGCCGCCCATTGTGCAGGATGGGGACGCCTGGGCCAGTCGCGTTGAGGCTGAAACCGACACCAAAGTTCACGTTTTGGCTCCCGGCACGTCAATCGACGTCTAGGCTTGAAATCAAACTGCTAAAATGGTACAATGACCGGTGTACATAATCGGTTAAGCATTAAATACCGCTCCGATTAAAGTGATTGGAGCGGTATTTTTTAAGTCTTAGAGCATTCACGCTTCGGAGGCTTTTATAAACCACTTGATCTTGATCAAACTTGAATAATTCAGAATAAGGAGTTTTATGCAGTTCTCACAATTAAATCTCAGTCCAGCCTTACTCAAGGCTGTTGAAAAAATGGGCTTTGACGAAGCCACACCCATTCAGGCCCAGGCTGTTCCCCCGGCCTTAGCCGGACGCGATATTATTGGCTGCGCCCAGACCGGAACGGGCAAAACAGCCGCTTTTTTACTGCCGACCTTGCACCAACTACTGTCTGATCAACGCAAAATAAAAAACCCCCGGGCTGTCGTGCTTGCTCCCACGCGTGAACTGGTCATTCAAGTGGCTGGTGAAGCCAGAAAATTAGCGGGCAGCACCTCTGTGCGAATCGTCTCGATTTACGGCGGCGCTAAAATGCGGCCTCAAATCGATAAGCTGCGTCGGGGCGCGGATATCATTATCGCCACCCCCGGCCGGTTGCAAGACCACATGCGCCGCCGGAATGTCAACTTCAAGGATTTGCAGATCCTCATTCTGGACGAGGCAGACCGTATGCTGGATATGGGTTTTCTACCTGATATCAAACAAATCGTCAGCAGCATGCCCCGCCAGCGCCAGACCATGCTTTTTTCCGCGACCATGTCCCCGCAAGTGATGAATTTAACCCGCCAGTTCCAACAGGATCCCGAAGTCATTGAAATCGATATCGCCACCCCGCCGGACGCGATCCGGCAGGCGCTTTATCCCGTTCCCAAACACCTAAAAACCGAACTGCTGCTGGCCCTATTGGACCAAATGGATGTCCATAGTATGCTCGTTTTCACCGCGACTAAACAGGAAGCTGATATTGTCACCCGCAAGCTGATCGAAGCCAAAATTTCCGTGGCCTGTATTCATGGCGATTTTCAGCAGCGGCAGCGCATCTCCGCGCTCGAAGGATTTCGGGCCGGCCGGCATCAGGTGCTTGTGGCCACCAACATCGCCGCTCGAGGGCTGGATGTCGAAGGCATCTCTCACGTCATCAACTACGATGTGCCGGATAATCCGGAAAATTATGTCCACCGTATCGGCCGCACCGCCCGCGCCGAGGCCGAGGGCGACGCCATCACTCTGGTCACGCCGGATGACGAAGCCATGATCTACCGGATTGAGTATCTGCTGGGCCACAAAATCGAGCGTAAAACCCTGCCCGATTTCGACTACGACGTGCCGGTCCCGTCTTGGGCCAGGCCCTCACCGGAGTCACTGCTTCGCAAGCAAACGCAGTCACGCAGTTTAGCCGATCGTTGGCGTTCGCTGAGTGGCGGCCGGCGCCGGTAATCTTTATCCTAACCCTCTGTGAGGGAGTGGCTTTTCCCAAACATAAAAATTCAATAATTTATCATTTACTACGGAGGAATATCTATGACGATAAAAGCACGTGGCGCAGTAGCCCGAATTCCCGATGCTCCGGTTGAAATCGAGGAATTTACGCTTGATGATCCAGGGCCTCGAGATGTGGTGGTCCGTATTCTGGCTTCGGGGGTGTGCCACACCGATCTGGGCTTGAAAACTGGCACTTACGGCACCGATGGCTTTCCCTTCCTGCTCGGTCACGAGGGGGCTGGGGTGGTGCAGGAGGTCGGTTCAGCCGTAACCCGGGTCAAAGTGGGCGATTACGTTATGCTCAACTGGCGCGCCCCGTGCG
The DNA here is from genome assembly GCA_020433785.1 of Anaerolineae bacterium. Next base: position 2,882 of record JAGRCC010000269.1, on the reverse strand, counting down.
GCGAGTGCCGCTTCTGCTTGAAAGGTCAGCACAACTACTGCGCCTCCAGCCATAACGCCCAAAACAAAATGTGGGGCAAAGACGGTGAACGGCTGAACCCGGCGCTGGGGATTGGCACCTTCTGTACTCATACGCTGGTTCATGAAGTGCAGTGTGTCAAATACAACAGCGAACTGTCCGCCGCAGCGATGTCGTTAATCGGCTGCGGGGTGGTGACCGGTGTGGGCGCGGCGCTTTATTCGGCCAATGTCCAGCAAGGCACCAGCGTCGCTGTTTTTGGCTGCGGTGGCGTGGGCAACAGCGTCATTCAGGGCGCCAAAATTGCCGGAGCGACCACCATTATCGCCGTCGATCTCGATCCGCAAAAGCTGGCTTGGGCTAAAGATTTTGGTGCAACCCACACGGTCAACGCCGGCGAGGTCGATCCGGTGGCCGAGATCAAACAGTTAACCGGCGGCCACGGCGTTAACTATTCGTTCGAAGCGGTCGGATTGTCTAAAACGCTGGAGCAAGCGCTCTTCTGCCGCGACCTGGCCGGCACCTGCGTTTTAATCGGTGTGCCTGGCCCCGGTCCGCAGCTTAATTTGGAACTGCAACAGTTTTTTGACCTGGGCGGCAGCTTGACCGTATCTTGGTACGGCAACTGCATCCCGGCCCGCGATTTCCCCATTTTGGCCGACTGGTACCAGCAAGGCAAACTCGATCTCGATGGCCTGGTCAGCCGGACCATCAGCTTGGAAGAAACCGAGGCCGCCTTCGACGCGATGAAACGGGGCGAAACCCTGCGCTCGGTGATTGTGTTCGACAGCTAAGGTCAACTACTTACGGTTATCGTAAAACCTTTAAAGATGAATGGCGTAACAACAACATGGTCGTTACGCCATTTTTGAATCTATCACGGAGCGACAAACCTTGCTTTGTCAAACCACGACTTACGCAGTCCCAAAGGTGACAGTCACTTGAGCGCGCTAAATCGGCCTGTTTTAACGGTTCAGTTGCTGATTTATCGACAATAAGTGACTGTCACCTGGCTTTGTCAATCACGATCAAAGCCAGCTTTGATGCTCCAAATAATCAACAATTCTAAGAGGATACTTATGTTCAATCTCATCAAAACATTAACAGAACTCACCGGCCCGGTCGGGCAAGAAAGCCTGGTGCTCGATACCGTCGAACGCTTGTGGCAAGAGGCGGGCGCAGCCACCGAGCGCACCCGCATCGGCAATGTGTTGGCGCGGGTTGGCGGGCAGGGGCCGAAAATCTTGATGGCCGCTCACGCCGATGAACTGTGCTACCTGGTGCGGGCCATCGATCCCGACGGCTTTTTGTGGTTAGCCAACGGGCAGGGTTGGCAGCGAACCACCAGCTTTCGCAACGCCTTCACTATCGGCCAGCGGGTGCGGGTGCTGGCCCGTTCGGGCGAGCTGCCGGGCGTCATCGCCGCCGCTACCGGCCACCTGCCCTCGATTGTCTTACCCGAGCCGGGCGAGCTTACCTGGAATGATTTTTGGGTTGATACCGGCCTGTCCCGCGACGAACTTTTAAGTCGAGGCGTTACCGCCGGCACTCGCATTATTTGGGACTCCACCACCGAGCAGTTTGGTCGCCACGTGGTCGGCAAGGCGCTGGACGATCGGGTCTGCCTGGCCATCCTGACCGAACTGCTGAACCGCCTATCGCCCGCTGACCTGGCCTGCGATTTGACGTTAGCCTGCACCGTGCAAGAAGAAGTCGGCATAATCGGCGCTCAGGCCTTGGCAGCGCGAGAGGTGTTCGATGCTGCTATCGTGGTTGAAATTGGCATGGCCGGCGACATTCCCGGCATCGCCGAACGAGATATGCCGCTGCGGCTGGGCGCCGGGCCGGTCTTGATTCACAAAGACTCATTGGTTCACTACGATCACACCTTGACGACCCGGATGGAGCAGATTGCCGCCAAGGCCAACATCCCCCTACAACACGCGGTCTTCGGCTCTTTCGGCAGTGACGGCGCGGCCTTCATGCAAGCCGATATCCCCACCGCGCTGGTCGCCTTCGCCACCCGCTACACCCACACGCCCTTCGAGACAGCGCACCTCGATGACATTGAGGCCCTGGTAACATGGCTCAGCGCGTTTGTGCGGGAAGGATTGTAAAGGGAAAACAGATTTCGCTCGACTTGGCTCTCCTTTTTATGGTATACTGGCGGCATCACCCTGGCCTAATCAAAAACGTAAAAAGGAGAGACCTAATGATAGCCGTAAAACATCTAACCAAGCCAGAACTTGAGGCCGGTTTAGATCACATTCGCCGGTCGCCGCAACAAGAAGGTGTCTTGAATCTGATTGTGCGCCGGCCTCAACCCAACGAACGGGAAGCGCTGACCGAAGGCGAGCTAGACCTGGCCGTAGGACTGGTTGGCGATAGCTGGAACCAACGCAGCAGTTCGCGCACGGCGGACGGCTCCCCCCACCCGGACATGCAGCTTAATGTCATGAATTCTCGGGTTATTGCCTTGCTGGCTCAAGACAAGGAGCGTTGGCCGTTGGCCGGCGATCAACTTTTTGTCGATCTCGATTTGAGCGCCGACAATCTGCCGCCCGGCACTCGTCTGGCGATTGGTGAGGCGATCATCGAAGTGACGGCAGAACCCCATACCGGCTGCCAAAAGTTTGTCGAGCGCTTCGGCGCGGATGCCATGAAGTTCGTCAATTCAGCCGTGGGCCGGGAGCTGCATTTGCGTGGTATCAATGCTAAGGTTGTCCGGCCCGGCGCTATTCGGGTGGGCGATAGGGTTAAGAAGATTTAAGCCATCAGCTATCTGCGACCAGCTTTATTCCCCAGATAACATTCTAATCGTTACTATCCTTTTGCGTCTCTTGCGCCTATAGCGTCTTTAGCGT
>JAGRCC010000268.1 GCA_020433785.1 Anaerolineae bacterium | reverse complement strand
CTCATTATTCTTGACACATTCCATTTGGTGGATACCGGGGAAGTTGTGGACTTACCGGAACGACTTGAAACCGAGCTGAGCCGCGAAGCCAGAGAGATTCTGGCTCAGGCCAATCCCAAGGCTCTGCAAAAGGCCAATTACCGTTACCGCATGATCGTTAAACCCATTTTACAGGGCAAAGCACCTCTGGATACGACCCTCCATCTACGAACCCTCAATCGATATGTCGCCAATTTCAAAAAAGCGCAACTGACCCACCGCTGTGGCTATGTGGGGTTGATTGACCAAACCCACAAGTAAGGCAATCGCTCACCCAAAATCCCGACCGAAACCCGCCATTTGATGCACAAGTTCATCGGCGAGTCTTACGAAAACAACAAACAGCCAACCAAAATCGCCGTTTACCACGCTTTCCGACTGGCCTGCCGGCGGCAGGGTTTGCAACCGTGCAGTCTCAAGACCTTCAGTCAGGCCATTGATTTGCGCCCCAAAGATGAACAGACCCGTCAACGTCGAGGGTACAAGGCCGCTGCTCAACACGAAGCCTTTTACTGGGAATTGACGTATACCACCCCTCGCCATGGGGAACGGCCCTACGAGATGGCCCATATCGACCACACCCAGCTCAATTTAGAATTGCTCCACTCCACAACCTTAAAAAATCTGGGACGGCCCTGGATTACATTTTTGATAGACGCCTTCACCCGAAGCCTGCTGGCCTTGTATCTCAGCTATGATCCACCCAGTTACCGTTCCTGCATGATGGTCCTGCGAGATTGTGTCCGCCGCCACGGTCGTCTGCCACAGTCAATCGTCAACGATGGCGGCTCAGAGTTTCATAGTCTCTACTATGAAACCTTGCTGGCCAGATATGAATGTTCCAAAAAGGAAAGGCCAGGCAGCAAACCCCGATACGGTAACGTTGTTGAGCGATTGTTTAACACCTCCCAAACCCAATTCATCTACAATCTGACCGGCAACACCCAATTGATGCTGGGCGATTTGCGCCAGGTCGGTCGAGATGTTAATCCCAAAAATCTAGCCAATTGGACCCTCCCCAGGCTCTATCCTCGTTTCTGCCAATGGGCTGAATTGTACAACCAGGCTGAACACGGCACGTTGGGACAAAGCCCTCAAGAAGCATTGGCTGCAGGCTTGGCTGTGGCTGGTAAGCGGCAACATCGGATGCTCCCCTACAATCGAGATTTCATCGTTGACACTATGCCGACGACCAAAAAAGGGACGGCCAAAGTCGATCCTAATCGGGGCATCAGGCTCAACTACATCTATTACTGGCACGACACCTTTCGTCAACCTGCCACTGTTCAGCAACAGGTGCCCGTTCGGTATGACCCACTGAACATGGGTTTGGCCTACGCCTACGTTCAAGGCCACTGGGTTCAATGCATCTCCGAACATTACGCCCGTCTCAATGGTCGTTCGGAGAAAGTTTTGAAACTGGCCGCCGCAGAGATGCGGGCTCGCAACCGTCGTCATACCCGTCAATTGCCTCTAACCGGACGATGGCTGGCCGAATTCATTGAGGAATTGGAGCAGGAGGAGCAGAACTTCGACCTGTTTTGGCGAGAAGCTGACAATCAGCAGGTGGTCATGATGGCTGAAGGTAACCCATCGTCGCCTCAAACTGATCACCGCACAACGACTAAGACAGGGCTGACCAATGTCGTGGAACAAGATGAACCAGTCCAGCCAAAAATGACGGATGAGAGCGAAGCCATTGAAGCTTTTCCGGTTTTTACATTGTAGAGATGAAAGGAGATGATTCCCGATGACGACAGAAAGCAAAGTCCCCACGTCCTTGCTCGCCCGCTCTGTGGATGAGCAATTACGGTACTTCAAAGCCCAATTGGTCGGCCACAAATGCTTGATGGAAACCCTCAAAGAAGTCAAAGACGTGGAAAGCCTGACCAGTTATTTGACCCGTCTGGCCAATGCTCATTGTGTCCCTCTGAACAAACTGGCCGAGCTGGAATTTGCGCCCCTACTCAACAGACTTGGACCAACCACCCGAGCCAAGTTCAACAGCGGCGCCAAAAACTTGAATGGGGTGAGCGACTGGACCGCAATGACTATTTCTGTCCTGGAAAAGCTCACTCAGCGCCAGGGTCTCCGCTATCTGACCCTGTATCCCTGGCGCAACGTGCTGGTCCGTGAAAAATTACTGCGGCCTCATCTAGCCTGGTGTCCAAGTTGCTACACCGAGTGGCGGCAAGCCGGCCAGACCCTCTACAATCCCTTGCGCTGGCATTTGGAGGTGGTGGAGATTTGTCCCGACCATCAACAGGCGCTCTGCTGTCACTGTCCCCACCCAGATTGCCAACGCCAGTTGCCCTTGGTCAACAACACAGGCAAGCTGGGTTACTGTCCTCACTGTCGCGGCTGGCTGGGCCTGGCTGCGGCGGAGCACCGTCGAGCTGACCCGGAATGGTCGTGGCAACTGTGGCTAACGAGCGAACTGACCAAGATGATTATCGCGGCTCCTCACTTACCGACCGATCCGCAGCCACAAACACTGGCTCACCATCTCAGGGCCAGTCTGGAAACAACAGGGCCGAATCACGCTGTAGGGCTAGCCCGACAAATTGAAATGTCCTCCAGCGTCATCTACCGCTGCCTCAATCACGCCCAACCGATGCGGCTGGACCTGCTGGCCAAAATTTGCTTCCGTCTCAACCAGTCCCTGCTTGACATATTTACGGCCGAGATTGGTGGGGGTGAAACACCAGCCCATCGGGCCAGACCACAGACAGACGTCAATATCTTACGCCAACAACTTGCCCCTTTTCTGAATGGCACACCCCCTTGCTCAGCTCGACAGGTCGCCCAGAAATTGGGCGTGGGGTCAAATGTACTTAAACACCATTTTCCCGAGCAATATCAACATCTGGTAGAGCGGTATGAGCAGCGTCGACAAAGCCAAGTCAAACAGAAACACGAGCAACTCCAGCACCAGCTCCAAATGTTTTTGCAGAGCCCGGAGACCCCACCTCCTTCGCTCAGAGAAGTTGCTCGTCGCTTGCAAATACATCCTGCTACCCTTACAGACGCTTGCCCTGAAGCGTGTCACTCGCTCTCTAAAAAGTATCTGGCCTATCGTCAGGCCAGACGAATGAGAGCCGTAGTGGGCTTAAAGCGAATTCTGGCCACTGATGAAACGCCGCCGCCCTCAGTTGTTGAAGCAGCGGCTGACCTGGATGAGAATATCAAGTATCTGTACAAACGATTTCCAGAACTCTGCCGTCAAATCACCCAACGACGCTCCAATTATCAACCCGTCCCAAAGACCAGGCGACAACTCCTGGATCATGCCAAGATCCATCGCCAATTTGTCGCTATTCTCGCAGCAGAAGAAAAACCGCCACCCTCCATTGCAGAGGTTGCCCGACGGCTAAACTGCAGCGACGGTACCTTGCATGATCGTCATCCCGATCTATGTACTCAATTGTATGAACAAAAAGCGGCCTACGACCAGGCTCAAATATCTGGCTTACCTACCAAAGTGGCTGAAATCCTGGCCGCCAACGAATCGCCGGCTCCCTCGGTGCGGGAAATCGCCGGCAGACTGGGCGTTCAAGCCCATCTGCTCAGAAAGATTTGCCCGGACCTGTGCGCCGAAATCCTGCGGCGAGCTGAAGCTGAACGGCAGGCGGCCAAACAGCAACGCAAAGACTTTCTCGATCAACTCTTGGCCGAAAAAAGCGTTCCCCCGCCTGCCTTGACTCAAGTGGCTAAACACCTTAATTGCACAGATGCCGGCTTGGCCGAGCAGTTTCCTGATGAGAGCGCGCTCATTGTGCAACGTTACCAGGCTTACAAAGCTGCTCAGAAGCAATCCTGGCAAGATGCTTTGCAATCGGCCTTGACCAGTGACCAGACCCCGCCTCCGACCTTGAATGAGGTGGCCCGGCAGCTGGGCCATGCCAACAGCAAAAAGCTTCGCTTTCATTTTCCCGAGCTATGCCGGCAAATCCGGCAACAGCGTCAGGCCCATCTGACCGACAACTATCAAAAGCTTCAGACCCAATTCGAGGCCATCCTGGCTGAAAACCCGGCCAAGCCACCACCGACCTTGACGGAAGTGGCGCGGCGGTTGGAACGTGACCCATCCACTCTCAAACGTCTCTGTCCTGTTCAAGCTCAGGCCCTCAGGGCACGATGCCAACATCACAAGGAGGCCAAAAAACTGGCGGCAGAACAGGCTTTACAAGCGATTTTGGCTGACGAAAAGGAGGAGCCTCCAGCAATGAAGCTCTTGGTCAAGGAACTTGGCTATACCTGTGACACCTTGCGGCGTTATTTCCCTGAGTTGATGGCAGACGTTCTGGCTAAGCGGCAGACTTTTGTCAAGGCCAGAAGCCTACAGCGCCAGCAGCAGCTTGAAATAGCAGTCAGGCGACTGACCAAAGAACTATATGACCAGGGCCTCGATCCCACTTTGCGTCAGATTGGTTTACGATTACCCAACCACAAAATGACCATCGTACCGCACATTCGCCAAGCTTGGCTTGAAACACGACAAGAATTGGGATTACCAACCTGACCCTCTCTTCAATACAAAAAGCCCCGTCACTTGATTTCGTGACGGGGCTTTCGCAAAGAGTTCGGGTCAAATTTGAGTCTCTTTTTCGACTGGCTGTGGTCTGAACAGAGCCTCAAAGGTTGGCACAGACGCGGCTATTGGGGATTTACCTTTGTAAACATTGACCGCTTGCTGGTAGGCGGCCTTATGAGAGCCAGGTATCTTTAGATGTGTGGCGTTGTTTGCACTCTGTAGCGCTTCAGCAAACTTGAGGTAGTAACCATTGAGACCGTACAGGTAGCAGTTGATTTTGGCCAAACGGACACTGACCGGGTCGATGTCTATTCCCTGGAAGGTCACACAGTTGAGATGGACCGCCCACACTGGAAAACAAGCTGCCGCCGCCAGCAACAACACCCCTGAGCCGCATCCGGCTGGGTCGCCAACCTTAAGGGGTTCAAAGGTTGGCCAGGCCGCAGGCAACACCCGGCTAAAGAACCATTCCCGTGCCTCCTGAGGGTCATCAATGGCCAGTCCGGCTAGCAACGTGGCTTGGGCCAGAATATTATCGGGATGCTGGCAGGCTTGTTTCAATCGCTCGTGAATTTGTTGTTCGCCTGAAGTTATGTTCAGTCGCCCAAGTAGCAAGGCCACATTCCATGGCGTAAATATCTGGGCAAGGGCCTGGTTGGGCGTGGCGTAGAGCATATAGGTATGCCCGATTACGTCCGGCCCCATATAGCCCACATCGAAGTTGCCGTAGGAACCTGGCCCCCATAACCCCGGCTCAGAGCTTTCCAGCAGAATGGCCAGGGCCTGACTAAATTGTGACCAGACATCGGCGGAGTTTGAGCGATAGGGGGACGGTTCGTAGCGGGCTTGAAGGCGTTCAAAAACCGTCTTCGTCTCCGGGGTATCTTCTGCCATCTGTCCGGTTTGGGCCACTGAGGTTAGATGAGTGGGCAATGCTTCTAAACAGGCTTCGACTAACTGCGTCCAGTCGTCAAAAATTTGATAGGCATGATAGCCTGACACGGCATTTACTTTTTCCAAACACTTAATGATTTGCCTGACATATTGGCCGCTGCCGTGGAAGTGGCCGGCGCCAGGCTGGGGTGGGCGTCGTTTTGCCATGGGTTTTATCCTTTCGGGGTGAAAAAGTTTGCAGCTTGGTTAGCATTATGCTAACATATCAGTATGTATCGAATTGTCTTTACCAAGCAGGCAAACCGAGCGTTGCGCAAAATGTCGCGTGACACGGCTAACCTGATCCGGGAAAAGCTTGATCAACTCGCTCAAGACCCGTATGCCCCTAATCCAAACCTGACCAAGCTGCAAGGTCGTTCGGGATACCGGCTGCGGGTCGGCGATTGGCGAGTGATTTATGAACTTGAAGATGACCGGTTGGTAATTTTGGTCTTGAAGGTGGCTCCACGCGGAGGTGTGTATCGATGAGCGTCCAAATTATTGAGAAGAACGGCCAGCCTGAGTGGGCGGTGATCCCCTACGAGGAGTATCAACGCCTGGTAGCCGAGGCGGAGATGTTGCAGGATATTCGGGCTTTTGATGAGGCCAAGGTCGCTTTGGCCAATGGGGACGAGGAGTTGATCCCCAGTGAGGTCACCTATGCGCTACTGGATGGGGCGCATCCTATTCGGGTCTGGCGCGAGTATCGAGGCTTGACCCAGCAGCAGGTGGCTGATGCTGCGGGGATCAGCAAACCCTATTTGTCTCAGCTTGAGTCGGGGCAACGCAATGGCACCACCGAAGTCCTGGCCGCCATTGCCAAAGCCTTAAATGTCTCGTTGGATGACGTGGTCATGGCTGAACAAGAGACGTAACCAGAGAAAAACGCAACAAAATTTATCATTTAATGACCATCCCCTTGCCCTGGTTGGAATTTATCACCAGGGCTTTTGCTTTCTGCTCAGACTCTCAAATATTGCTAAGAAGGATATTTTGTCACCAGCACGTTGGAAGCATGTGCTGTCATTTTTATGCTTCAAGTCACAGCATAGTTGGTGGGTTAGTTGGATGAATGGATGGATGGATGGATGGTTGGTTGGTTGGTTTAGAGAATGGGAAATGCTTGATGTCAATCTCCCATTCTCTGTGAATTACTCTTTTTCTCGGCGAAACAGGGTGGTGAACGAGCGATCCGTTTCTGCCGGCGGGGTGGGTCGGGGCCGGTCCGCGTCGGTATAAATCCGTTCGGGATGGGTGACGGCCGGTACCCGGAGTGTGGCTGGGCTTTCTTCGGTTAGCTCGGCTTCGAGCCGGCTGAGGATTTCATTATGGGCGTCAAGCTGCTCCAGCACGTAGCCGTTGAGGCCGAACAGCATGGCGTTGATATGGTTGAGGCGCTGGATCAGCGGATCGGTTTGGGTGGACCAGACCAGGCGGATGTGGTCCCGTTTGACCAGCCAGGCCGGGAAGCGGGCGGCCACGGCCAGCAAGCTGGTTGTCGTCAGATCGATCAGCGGCCGGCCGACGACCAGTTGCGGCATGTAAGGGGCGATGGCCTCATACCAGACCTCGAAGTTTTCCCCCGGCTCAAGCCGGATGGTAATACCGTCCTCACGCGCTTCGAGCGCAGCCACAGCCAGCCGCTCGTAGACCAGGTCGTGGCCGTTGGGGATAAGTTTCGCCGCCCTGGCCAGAGCCTCTTCCCAGGGGGTAACATACGGCGCCCAGGCTCGCGGGTGGCCCAGACAGGTGATAAACACCTCGCCGACCACATTGGGGCTGATGGTTGTCTGCCCGGCATACGTTTCAAGGTCGGGGCCGGCACTCTCACGTAGGAGGTGGAAGCATTCGACAAAGGCCGCCTGCATCTTGCGGTAGGCCTGGGGCCGGCTCTCGGAGACAAACTGGTACCGTTCCCGTGCCTGGCGATAGACCGTTTCGATGGCCGGCGGGTCAGGGGCAACAGTGCCTTCCAGGGCGATAGTGCGTAGTTGGGTAGCCCACATCTGAAGGGTGCCTTCAATCATCCCCAGCCAATCGGTCAGAATGACAAAGTGGCTCAAGCCGGTAACTTGCACCATCTCATCGAGCAGGTCGATGATGCGGGCGCTGTACGGGTTGAGTTCGCGACTGGGTGGAGGCACGGGCAGCGGTTCGCCTTGAAGGCGCTTGGGTTGGGGCAGCCGTC
>JAGRCC010000267.1 GCA_020433785.1 Anaerolineae bacterium | reverse complement strand
CATCGCCGGTGTATGTTGGCGGCGCGTCGATGGAAGATATTCGGAAGCAGTATGGCGTTGAGGAGGTCATCAAAATCGGCTCCAATGAAAGCCCGCTGGGGCCATCGCCTCAGGCCTTGGCAGCCATGCAGCAAGCCGCCGCCTCACTCAATCGCTATCCGCCGATGGGGGATGACGACTTAAAAGCAGTACTGGCCGAAACGTTGGGACAAGGCTTGCAGCCGGAAAATTTCTTTACCGGCAACGGCGGCTGTGACGTGCTGTGGATGATCGCGCTGGGATTTCTCGGCCCGGAGAGTGAGTGCATTATCTGTCGCCCCACTTTTCCGGTGTACGATGTCACTGCCCGGCGCGTGGGCACAAATGTGGTCTATGTCGATTTAGACCCGGACCACTTTACCTACGATGTTGAAGCCATCCTGGCCGCGGTGACGGAAAAAACGCGCGTCATTTACCTATGCAGCCCTAACAACCCGACCGGCGGGTTACTCAGCGCCGAGCAGATGGAAACGCTGGTCAACAATATCCCCGATCATGTCCTGCTGGTCCTCGATGAGGTCTACCACCATTTTATTACCGCCGATAATCGGGCCGACGCGCTGGCTTATGTGCGCAATGGTAAAAATGTCGTGGTAGTCCATAGTTTTTCAAAAGCTTACAGTCTGGCGGGCTTGCGTTTGGGTTACGGCATCGCCCGGCCGGAGATCATCGAATACTTGGCCCGTATCCGGCTACCGTTCCATCTTGACCGGATGACTATCGAAGGTGGAATGGCCGCTCTACGCGATGCGGCCCACTTGCAAAAAACAGTTGAGTTGGTCAAGGCAGGTAGACTTTGGTTATACGAAGCTCTTGAACAGCTTGATGTTCAACTGTGGCCCAGTCAGGCCAATTTTATTCTGTTCAAGCCCCCAGTCCCAGCGGCAGACGTGTCTGAACAACTCCTCCGGCGCGGAATCATTGTCCGGCCGATGGGGAACTTTTATTTACCCGACCATCTGCGGGTTTCGGTGGGATTACCCGAAGAAAATGAGCGGTTTGTTTCCACTTTGGGCGAAATTTTAGCCCCAATGAAATAGGGTGTTCGTAACTCAAGACTATTAAAATATAGTCTTTTAGGCCCATTTCATCCATAGTCATTGAATTTTACCTGGGGTTTTGTGATACAATAAAGACTGGCCTATCGGCCCGGACAAATTTGGCGAACTGAGCGCATGGTTCCTATCAATCGCAAGCACGTTAAACAACTCGTCTACCGCTCGCCTACTGAGGCTGACTACGCTGATCTGGCCCCGGTAAATCTTAGTTTTGCCGATTTACAAGAGGCCAATCTCTACCAAGCTAAACTTCGCCAGGCCAACCTAACATGGGCTTCGCTCAACCAGGCCCAACTGGTCGAGGCCGATCTCCATCAGGCCGATCTGCGCCGGGCCGATCTGCGGCGAGCAGACCTTAGCCAGGCAAACCTTAACCGCGCCGATCTTAGTTGGGCTGACCTACGCGGCGCCATTCTCTCCAAATCAACCCTCTATACGGCCCACCTCGTCAAAGCCAATTTGGGCCCGTTAGATCACACAAACACAACTTTAGTTGGAGCCAAACTCTGTACGGCCAAACTGACCGCCGCCAATTTGCGTATGGCCAACTTGCGTATGGCCGATCTCAGCGGCGCGTTCTTGGTTGAAGCTAATTTGAATGGCGCTAATCTACGTCGGACAAATTGTGCTATGACGAATTTATCCGGCGCGAACCTCAGTTATGCCGACTTAAGCGGCGCGAATCTCAGCGGGGCTAACTTGAGCCAGACGAATCTCCACCGGGCCAACCTATCCGGAGCCAATCTGGCCGGGGCTAATCTGACCGGAGCTAACCTGACCGAAACCAAAATTGATCGCGGCACGCGTCTGGATGACGATGAGTACCGGCTGTGGGCTGTGGCCAATCCGCAGGTTACTTTGACCGATATTTATCCCAATCAGATCGCGCTCTTTAATGTCGGTCTAACAGATGCGGCCTTACCACCAAACGCTAATCTTGAGGCGGCTTACTCACCCAGTCAAGAATCACACACTAAGCCCAGTGATCCCCCGCTTCGCTTGAGCGACAAAGTTCGCCGGGTGTGGCGTCTGGTCAATCAGGGTGGGGTTAATCAAAATTTGAGCGGCGTCGATCTCAGTTGGGCCAATCTAACCAGCGTTCGGCTCGGTTCGGCGGTGTTGGATGAGGCGAATTTAGCCGATGCGATTTTGCGGGAGGCTGATTTAGCCGAGGCCAGGCTGCGGGGGACAGCTCTCCACCGAGCCGATCTGAGCGGCGCCAACTTGGCCCGGAGCGACTTGCAGCAAGCTATTTTATGGCAGGTTAGACTGGGCAGGGCTGATCTGCGCGGGGCCGACCTGCGTGGGACTCTGTTAGAATTGGCCACGCTAGTTGGGACCAAAATTGATGCAGCCACGCAGCTCGAGACCAAGTGGCGGCTGGTCTGGGAAATTGTTAACCAGGGAGCAGCCAACCGAGACCTAAGCGGCGCGGATTTGGGCTGGTCTAATCTAAGCCGCGCTAACCTGCGGGCGGCCAATCTGGGCCAGGCTAATCTGTCGATGACCAATCTAACCGAAGCCGATTTGAGTCAATGCGATCTACAGCGGGCCGATCTGAGTTGGTCTAACTTGGTCAAGGCCCGCTTAAGCCAAACCAACTTTGAGGGGGCTAATTTACAGGAGGCGACGCTGGTTGGCGTAGATCTGCGGGCCAATAATTTACGGGGAGCTAACTTGCAGGGAGCGAAATTAAGCCAGGCCAATCTCCAGGAAGCCAACTTGAACCAAGCCAATTTGGCCCATGCCAAAATGAAACAGGCCAATTTACGCGGGGTCAATTTGCATCAGGCGCGATTGACCAAAGTCGATCTCCGAGCGGCCGATTTACGCCAGGCCAATTTGCATGGCGCTGTACTCCGAGAGGCGATATTGAACGAAAGCGCGCTGCTTAATACCCTCATGGAAAAAACGATTTTTCAAAACCCCCAATGTCGAGAGCCGGCGGTATTTGACAAACAGTGGCGGCGCATTTGGGAATTTCTTTTGCAAGAGGGTGGTCAAAATCCCCTCAAGGCGGTTGATTTGAGTCGGGCTAATCTTCAGCATGCCGACTTGAACGGGGTAAACCTGGTGGGAGTCATTTTAGTTGACGCCAATCTCAGGGGGGCGGACCTGCGTGGAGCCAATATGCGTGGGGCCGATCTGCGTGGGGCCGATTTGGAAGGGGCCAATCTCCTGGGGGCGGAAATAGACAGCACCACGCGGCTCGATGAGACGAAAGATTTGGAGCCGCCCGCCTAACCCACAATTTTTTCTTAGTTGAGCTTCTGCACACTGGGCTTTAGCTTTAACTCGTGAATGAGATCGTGTAGTTCCCCATCGGTTAACGCCCGGCCCAAGCCCGCGTAAGCAATGAGTGCGGCCTCCATCATATTGGTACCAAAGGAGCGGCCGTCCAGCCGGGGCGTTCCAGTTACCAAATAGGATGCGCCCCGTTCTTTTAAGAGCGCTACATCCTCTTCGGTAGTCGTATTGGTTAGGATGATTTTTCCTGTCAGATCAGCCGGCATATGGCGGCGAATATAGAGAAAATCGCCGGCTACCACCGGCCCGTAGTTAAACCACTGTCCATACTTGGGCACATTTTCGTCTTGATTTTGACCGGTGGGGTAAAGCATGCTAATCGGCATCAAGCCGATCACCGGCAGCAGCAGTCCGGCTAGCCGGCGCAGTCGAGCCAGTCCCTTGACCGGAATCGGCAGCCCCAGCCCAAACATCAGATCACAGAAAACCAGATCGAATCCGGCCCGATCCAGCGACTCGGCCAGGCCATAGCGGTCGGCAGCCAGCGGCATCATGGCTTTACGAGGATTAATCGAGGTCGTCAAGTGAGGTTCGGCCAGTTGAAAAAGTTCGCGCTCTAAAGTGTATTTTAACCCTCGGCCATCGGTGTAGGGGGTCCGTTTGACATCTTTGACCAAGTTGAGGCCGGAGCGGAGCGGATAGTGTTTATCCGCCACACGAACGTATAACTCAACCCCGCCTACCCCCATCGCGTCAACCTGGCCGTCCAGACTGGCAAATAACGCCCGCGCCCGTTTTTCATCGCCATCGCAACCAACCCGGGCGATAGAGATCGTCTGGTCGCCCAGTTGTAGCTTAACAGTTTTGTTGCGTTTGGAACTCCCCAAGCTGATGCTGACCACGCGCTTTATCATTGGCTCACACTCGCATTCCCTCCCTGAAAATAGAGCAAAACTACAGTCATAACCGCGATAATGGTAAACATGGCGATCATTGCTCCGGCCAGCGAAATAACCGTGGCGTGCCAGCGGGGAATTCGCTTGGCGGCCTGGGCAATATGATAATTTGAGATAAACACCACGGCAAAAACGCCCAAAATTTGCCAGATTGTGCCGACCTGTACCATCAAAAAACCACCCACAGCCCCGGCCACCAGACCCCACTTAAAGGTGTTGCGGCGAATCGGATCAAAGGAGAATAAGCCTTTGTCGTCCTCCTGCTGAAATCGATTGGGATCAAGTCTGCGTTTCTTTTTGGCCACGGTTTACCCTTTAATTTCAGGTTCAACATCAACAATCGAGTCAACCACTCGGTTAGGCCGGTAGGGGAATTTATCGATCATATCGGGGGTGGTGACGCCAGTCAGAACCAAAATCGTTTCCAGCCCGCTTTCCAGCCCGACTTTAACGTCCGTATCCATACGGTCGCCAATCATCACCGCATTTTCTGAATGCTCATCCAGATAGCGCAGCGCCGATCGCATAATTAACGGATTGGGTTTGCCCACAAAGTAGGGACTGAAACCGGTGGCGCTTTCAATTAAGGCGGCTACAGCTCCGGTGGCCGGTACCAAGCCATCTTCCGTCGGGCCGTTGGGATCGGGATTGGTGGCGATAAATGGGATGCCTTCTGAGATCAACCGAATCGCCCGGATAATTTTATCGTACGGATAGGAGTCGGTTTCACCCAAAATGACATAATCAGGATAGTAATCGGTCAGGGTGTAGCCGACGTCGGTCAGGGCCTGGTAGAGGCCAATATCGCCGATGACGTAGGCCGAGCCATTGGGTTTCTGCGAATGAACAAATGCCGCCGCGGCCAGTGCGCTGTTGTAAATGTTTTCGGCTTTGACATTGAAGCCTGAAGATTGCAAGCGATGTTGAAGATCGGTAGTAGTGTAGCGAGAATTGTTGGTGAGAACCAGAAAACGGTGACCGCCCTGGATCAATTTTTCAATAAATTCGATAGCGCCGGGCAAAGCCTTCTGGCCGTGCACTAAAACACCATCCATATCGCACAAATAAGTTTTTTTCGTACTCATTTCATATCCTTATGGTCGTTAGGGCAGCGACTCACGAGTCCACTGTAGCGGGTCAACAGCGATACCGTTGAGGCGAAATTCCCAGTGTAGGTGGGGACCGGTGACCAGGCCGGTATCACCCTCGTAGCCGATCAA
>JAGRCC010000004.1:11462-13079 GCA_020433785.1 Anaerolineae bacterium | reverse complement strand
TGGAAACCCCGGAAGCCGCCGAACAGTGGGGCTTTAAGGTCAAACAAAGCACCCGCAACATCTTGATGCCGCAAACTCGGCCGCAGCGGCTGGCGCTGCTCAACGCCTACATCGCCAAAGAAGAGAGCCGCCCGGCGGAAGAGCGTTTCACCACGCCTGATCTGGCCGAGGTGGTCGCCCTGCGCGATGACTTAAAGGCCAATCTGGCCGTTCGCCGCACCAGCCAAAACCGCCGCAAAGCCAGCCTGACAGCCAGCAACGACACCTTGAAAGCGCTGTATGAGTGTATTCGTGCCGCCGGCACGGTGATCCTCATCAAACATTTCAACCGGACCATTCACCAAGACCTGACCAAGTGGGGTTTTGAGGTGGTCAAGCGCCAGCCCAAAGGCAAAGACACTGACGCCGCTCCGGCTGCCAACGGGACCTCGACCAACGGCGCAGCGACCCCGACCAGCGCCGAAACCACAACCACCAACGGCGCGGAGACTACCCCCCCGGCCGAAACCTCGACCAACGGCAGCGTTGATCTCAACGGCGCGACTGAGGTGGTGGTTGAACTGGGCGATCAAGGGTAAGGCCGGCGTACCCCGTCTATTTTCTTGACCTTTTCCCAAACCGGTTTAAAATAAGATATTCTGGTCGTCGTCACATAAACGATTAAAGTCAAACAAGGTGACAGTCACGTTTTACATCCAAGTGACTGTCACCTTTTAAATTCAATACATCATAATTTTACATGAACGTGGGTAAATAGAACGCAGATCGTACGGATCACCCGGATAAACACGGATTTTTTGAGTTCAATCAAGCTTTATCGGTGAAGATCCGTATCATCCGTGTCAGCCGCGTTCTATCATTTCTTATCAGATCTTGAAATCGTGATCGACTGAAAATATTCTTCTCACCTTCAATTCAAACGGAGCAACAGGATGGCTGAGTAGTGACTAATAGTGAATGACAAAGCCAGCTTTGTTGCTCCGTCTGTTTTGACAAAGCATTTTTATCCCCCTATCATGCCCATTCAAAAATCAATTTTGGAGACGCCTCATGGCCAAACTGAACCGCGAGGAAGTTGAACGCATTGCCGAACTGGCAAAATTAACCCTATCCGACGCCGAGAAAGATATGTTCCAGGAGCAGCTTTCGAATATTTTGGAATATGCCGAGATGCTCCAGCAGGTCGATACCAGCGGCATCCCGCCAACCACCAGCGCGCTGCCGCTGAACAATGTCATGCGGCCCGATGAGTTATCCCTCTCGCTGCCCAATGACGAGGCTTTGTCGAACGCCCCCGACGCCGAAGAGGGGAGTTTCAAAGTGCGGGCCGTACTTGATTAATCGCTCGTAAGCGTTCAGCTATCAGCCTTCAGCGGTCAGCTTTAACGCTAAAGACAACGTCTGGGCTTTCACGACCAGTTCTGTAGCCCAAATATTTGCCACAATAAGCCAAAAGCTGATAGCTGACAGCTAAAGGCTGAACGCTTGCAATCGCTAAACTGGAGGAAATGTTGGAACTCTATTCACTCACTATTCATGAAGCTCAAGCGAAACTCCGTCAAGGTGAAATTAGCTCGGTTGAGCTGACCGAGAGCGTGCTGGAACGCATCGACGCAG
>JAGRCC010000004.1:0-11399 GCA_020433785.1 Anaerolineae bacterium | reverse complement strand
GAACGCCGCGCCGCCGGTGAAGATCGGCCGCTGTTGGGGATTCCCTTGGGCATCAAGGACACCATCATCACCCACGGCGTCCCGACCACGGCCGCGTCGAAAATCCTGGATGGCTTTGTCCCGCCCTTCGACGCCACCGCCATCGACCGGTTGCGCCAAGCCGGGGCGGTATTTGTCGGCAAGACCAACTGCGACGAGTTTGCGATGGGCAGTTCGACCGAATATTCGGCCTTCCACCCAACCCGCAACCCGCGCAACCTTAACTGCGTGCCCGGCGGCAGCAGCGGCGGCAGCGCGGCGGCGGTTGGCGCGGGCGAGGCGCTGGGCAGCCTGGGCAGCGACACCGGCGGCAGCGTCCGCTTGCCGGCCTCGTTTTGTGGGGTGGTCGGCTTGAAGCCGACCTACGGGCGTGTCAGCCGCTACGGCTTGATTGCCTTCGGCTCCTCCCTCGATCAGATTGGCCCGATCACCAAAGACGTGGAGGATGCCGCCATCCTGCTCAACGCCACCGCCGGTCACGACGCCCGCGACGCGACCTCGCTCAACGCGCCGGTACCCAATTACGTGAATGAGATCAAGCAAGGTGACGGTCTCAAAGGGGTCAAAATCGGTATTCCGCAGGAATATTTTACCGAGGGGATGGAGCCGGGCGTGGCCCAAACTGTGCGGACCGCCATCGACCATCTGGCCGGTCTGGGCGCGGAGCCGGTCGAGGTGTCCCTGCCCAACACCGGCTATGGCATTCCCGCCTATTACATCGTCGCCACCGCCGAAGCCTCGGCCAACCTATCGCGCTACGACGGCGTGCGGTTTGGCCTGCGCCAGGACGGCGGCGATATGTGGAACACCTTCCGCCAAACGCGGGAGGCCGGTTTTGGCCCGGAAGTCAAGCGCCGGATTATGCTTGGCACCTACGCGCTGTCGGCCGGCTATTACGATGCCTACTATCTACAAGCCCAAAAAGTACGGACCCTCCTGCGGCAGGACTTCGAGCGAGCGTTTGAACAGGTCGATGTGATGGTCTCGCCGGTCGCGCCGATGGTGGCCTTTGAGATCAACGCCAAAGTGGACGACCCGCTGCAAATGTACCTGACCGACGTGCTGACCGTGTCGCTCAACCTGGCCGGGGTCTGTGGCATCTCCATACCGTGCGGCTTTTCTGAAGGAATGCCGGTCGGCCTGCAAATTATCGGCCCGGCTCTGGGTGAGAGCGCCATTCTGCGTACGGCCTACCAGTACGAGCAGACCACGGCTTGGCACAAGCAGCCGGCGGAGTTGTAGTGCTAAGATAAAAAAGGCGGTCAGAAACTACTCTGGCCGCCTAAACGGTTCGGTAACTACTTAACCATTATGTCATTTCGTAACCGTAGGCGGAGAAATCCCTACAGTGTTCGGTTGCAAACGGTCGTCTCAGGGATTTCTCGCTCCTTCGTCGCTCGAAATGACATGCCTGAGTAGTTATAAAGCTCGCAGGTATCGCTTTAGCAAGGCGCTCAGCCCTGAAGGGCTTACTACAAGCTTATTGCATTTTCGGTATCGAATACCGTTTCTTTCATCCCCTCTTATTGGCTCATGGCCTTAAATTTGGTCACAATCTCCTCAGCCCGGCGGCGATTAAGGCCGTGATCACCGTAGCCCAACCGGGCGGCGGTGCGGATGTGAACCAACTTGGCGACGTCATCGATATAAATTTCCGTATCATCTAAAAAACCCATCATACGCGTTTTCGTCACCGCGTGAATATAATCGGCGGTGATAGTCGAAATGTCGGTACGCGGCAGCGCCCCCACGATCTCCAGCAGCAGCGTGCGAGTTTCGCTGAGAGAGAGGGTGTAAGGAACAGGGTCGAGGCGGTGTTCGGCATCGTCGGCCTGGGTTGAAACGCAGTTGGGCGAAGCAGGGCAGGGGGCGAACTGACCGGCGGTCACGCCAATCGCAATCGGCACCGGGCTGGCCAGTTCGATCAGCTTGCGAAGAACGATCCAGCCGCCGATACTCGCTGCTACCAAAACGCCGGTGATGGCGATAATTTTTTTCGAGGACGTCATAGTGGGAATAAAACTCCTTGTAAATTGGTTGGTTGGATAGTTGGTTATTGGTTAGTTGGATTGATATTACAATAATGGCCGATTTGTGGTCGGCCAAAGCCACGACTCCGGTCAAGTCATCGCTTCGAGTTCCCAAAAGTCGGGATAGCTAGTGACAAAACCGGCGGCGTTGACCGGTAGGTCTCGAACAAATTTGCCGCCGGCCGACTCGTAACGATAGGTAGCCTCGGCCAAGCGGTGATAGGTCTGTTCTAAGGGTTCCAGCCTAAAACTGGGGAAGCGGAGCCAGGCCGCTCTGACCGGCGCGGTTTGCCCAACCGCCAATCCCAACCGACGAATAGGCAGTAAATTGGTGGAGGGACTGAAGTTCAAGTCCAGATCAAGACAGCCGGCCACGGCCGTGATCTCCGTTCCGTTGAGCCACCAGCGCCCGGCCACGTCAACTGCAATATCGATCTCAACCGGATCGGCGCCGACCCAGCCAGCTACCCGACCGGATCGTGTTTGCCACGTTTTGTCACAGATGATTCGGTAATCAAGCCGTGCCGGCTGCCCATTGTAAACGAAGTTGGCTGTGCCGGCCAGCCGCCAAAAATCGTCTTGAGCCGACAATCGGGCGGCTTCGTGGCCGGGTTGGTCTACTCTGCGCCAGAGGATTGTGGCATTGGTCATCGGGTTTTCCTTCCAGACGAAAGGCACAGCCATTATCTCTGTGCCCAGGGAATTTAGAGATTGTCTCAGAAATAGGACAAGTTTGCAAATAGTATGGAAGCGATTAACTCCGGCGCTGCCATTTCGTGACTTCTGTAAGCATAAAAGTTTCCGTCAACCGATGAATTCGATACCGGTGATTCGACAAATTGCTGCCGGCTACTTCAATAAGCGATAGATTGACCAGATTTTCAAGCGCATCGTTCAGTAGCGCCATTTCGAGGTTGGTTACAGCACTTAGTTGAGCTAAATCGCCATTTTGGACCAATGGCATTGCCAACAGCACTTCCCGGCTGATTTCATCTAGTTCCCTCCAAGCTTGCCCATAGACGTAGGTATACAGATTATCAATTTTTTTCCCCTGAGCTTTCTTGAGGTTTTCCAATACTTGAGACAAGGGTAAGACGGCCATTTGACCAACCACAAGCTTAAGGGCTAAGGGGTTGCCCCCCACAACTCGATAAATCTCCTCTAGTTGGTGTTGGGTAGCGTTGGCTAAGGGCAATATGCCCCTCACTTGCGCTTCATACTTGAGAAGGGCAAGGGTATTAGCCTCACTCAATTCTTGCAGCGGATAACAAAAAACGTCAGGATGGGCCCGCAGACTATGGCGACTGGTTAACAAAAATTGACTTGGATTGGCCAGCCGGCATAGAGTAGCCAACCACGCTTCGTAATCAATGACCTTCTCTAAATTATCAATCACAATTAAGTAAGGTGAGGTTTTGAGTAGATCGATAAGTACGGCCATTTTTTCCGGCAGCAAGGCCGAAGCAGGGATTGTAAACCCAAACTGCTCAAGCAAACTGTGGGCAAAGGTATTGGCAAAGGTATTAATGTCGAGGGCAGGCTTTAGAGAGGGTTGGAGACCGATGCAGGGGAGAAAATCCTGTTGTTTGGCACTCACCCAACCGATATCGATGAAAGTTCCACTTAGGGTAAGGTCACGAATTAAGGCCTGGGCCAAGGCTGTTTTGCCAATTCCTCCCAAACCTTCTAACGCTATAAACCACGGCGCAGCACAAGTTTGAAATTTAGCACGAAGCTGAGATAGCTTTGGAGAAATACCGAAAAGTTGGCTATGGGTCTGAGGTTTGAATCGTGTTTCAATCTGGTTAATTCGCTTTTGGCGAAGAGCCTGTTCTTTTTGCCATATTAATTCAGCCAATTGAGCAATGGCGACACGCTGACGTTGAAAAATAACATCTTCACTCAGATTGCAGCAGTGGGCTATCTCTAAGGCTGTTTCCTGGTTAAGAAAGCGCCTCTGAAGCAAATTTGATCCTTCAATATTGATCTGTTTTAACCATTCCAGTCCATCAAGCAGAACTTGATTGCCAATTAGGCAAGGAATAGCCGCTATCTGGGCTGACTTGGTTTGTTGTACCAAAAGTAAATCTGACAGTACATCATCAGCACGTCTTATATGCCAAGTACGCAGTGCCTGGTGAACCTGTTTGGTAAAATCCTGAGGCATCTCAAGATAGTCGCCCATGAAAGCATCCTCGCTTTCTTTGAAAGGTATTTATCTAAAAGAAATATCAGGGTAACTTTCATCATAACATAAGCGAGGGCATTTGACAATAGGTATTTGACAGATTTGTACATATTTTCACAGATCCTGCCTTTAATTCACGGAAATAGCATAGAAAATAACAAGGTAAGTCAGGTTAGGGTTATATGGGAGAGTATATCAACATATTTTATTTTTCTATTAATAACCGAAAAAAGGGGGTAATTGTGAGAGAAAAAGGATTTATTCCTGTTCGGCTGTTGGGGATCATTGTTGCTGGTTTGGTGTTGCTAATATTGACAAGTAGCATCTATCCAGTTGGAGCCGCACCACCAGGGCAAGAAACGAAGCAGGTCACCCCAACCAAACCTCCTAGTCCAGCCGTAGATGTTAGGACCAAACTTTTACCGTATCAAATACAGAGCGCCTCGCCTAACCAATCAGATAGCCGCCGGCTCGTGGAGGCTAATTTATCGACTGAGGCTTATGTTGGCCCGGTCAACCCCTTGGCTCAACAAACTTTTGTTGCCACCGCCGACGCGACCATTCTTCAAGGGTATCCCACTCAAAATTTCAGAAATACCATCGATATGTGGGCCGGGTACGATGATAGTCTAAATCCGGACGGACGAATTGTACGTAGTTTGGTCAAATTTAATATTGCCACGTTACCAATTAATCAAGTTATAACTAAAGCAACATTTCGAGTTCATTTGATCTCATCGTATGATTTCCCCAATACTTCTCGGACTATCACCGCCTACCGGATTACATCCGATTGGTCAGAAAGCAGCCTCACCTGGAACAATGCACCAGGGTATAGCACCGCCTACGACTCAAACCTTATTGGTAATGATGATTTTGATTGGTACGATTTTGATGTTACCAATCTGGTTAAGGCGTGGTATGAAGGTAATTATCAAAATTATGGAGTTATGTTGAGAGGACCCGAATATTCCGGCTTAGATTCGAGTTGGCGTGGTTTTAGTACACGAGAAGGTTCATTCCCTCCTCAGTTAGTTATTGAGTATCAGGCTGCACCAACACCGCCCAATCCACCCAGCCTGTTAACAGCTACCGGCATTTCAACCAGCCAAATTAATCTATCGTGGCAAGATAATAGTAACGACGAGACTGGTTTCAAAATCGAACGCTCACTAAATGGTCTAAGTGGGTGGATTCAGATTGCTACAAGACCGGCCAATGCTACGACCTATTCTTCGACTGGACTGCTATGTAATACAACCTACTATTACCGGGTACGGGCTTACAATGGCTCTGAAAACTCAACTTACAGTAATATAGCCAATGCTAAAACCCTGACATGTCCAATTCCTGCACCCCCGACGAGTCTAACCGCTACCGATGTTTCGGCAACGCAGATCAACTTGGTCTGGCAAGATAACAGTAACAACGAAACCGGTTTTAAGATTGAGCGATCACCTAACGGATCAAGCAATTGGACGCAAATAGCCACTGTTGGGGTTAATGCGACCACCTATGCCAATACCGGCCTATCGCCCAGTACAACCTATTTCTTCCGAGTTCGGGCCTACAACGGCTCTGGCAACTCAGCTTACAGTAATATAGCCAATGCTACAACCCCGGCCCCGGCCACTGATACGAAGCTCTACCTGCCGATTATTTTAAGGTCACCCGTTCCACCTCCAAACGGCAACTGGACCGGTACCACCAATCGGAATCAACCTATGTCCTTTTATGTTGATAACAATGGCACAATTTGGAGCATCTTTAAGCTCAAAACCGACTTTTCGGTTTCAGGTTGCAGCGGAACTATAGAAATAACCGTACCTGGTCCGGGAAGCCTTAATAACAATGGCTTTAACTACAACTCCTCGACTTTTTCTTTCACTGGCCAACTCAATTCATCAAAGGCGGCCAGTGGCACTTATGCCTTTACCAATAAGCAAATTCTCTGCGGATTTCCCCCTACACCGAAGCCTTTTAACCAATCCGGAACCTGGATGGCCAATTTACCATAGTATTACGGTACAAAAATACCCGAACTTTTACTGTAACTATCTCTAGCCTTCAAACATCTCGCTAGACAGCCAGTTCAAACAGCCTTTTCCACCGGTTGGCGTCTCAATCACGCTAACCGGTGGAACTTGAAACCAGCCCTCATACCTAAAATAGATTCATTTATGTGTTGATAGACACCGCTCTTCTATGCCCACGATACATCCCCAAACAACCCCTCATACTGACCGCGCTGTACAAAGGCTTCAAAAGCGGGACGCTCATCGCCGAGGCGGAAAGCGGGACCGTGGCCGGGGTAACAGATGGTGTCATCGGGCCAGGTGAAGACGATGTTGCGCATGGTGTCCATCGTGACCTTAAAATAGTGGGGCGACCAGGTTTTGCCCGGCCCGCCTTGAAAAATGGTGTCGCCGACAATGGCGCGATGATCCGGCAGCATCAGAGTGACCATCCCAGGCGTGTGTCCCGGTGTGTGGATAATGTGGAGGGTATGCTGCCCCAGAGTAAAGGTGTCGCCATCAGCAAACCACTCATCGGCCATAACTCCCATGTGAGAGTCGGCGGGATGGATGAAGACTGGCACGTTAAGCTGTTCTCGCATTTCAGCCAGCGCGCCGATGTGATCGGAGTGAGCGTGGGTTAGCAAAATAGCCACCGGCGTGGAGTCGACCAACATGGCCGCGAGTTTATCCGGTTCGGCGCCGGGATCGATTAAAACACTTTGGCCCGTGTCTGAGCAGATCAAAGCGTAGGTGTTCATCGGCCAGGGTCCAACTGAAGCGGTTTTCAAAATCAGGGGTGTCGTCATCGATAATCCCTCCTTTTGAGGCACAAAAAATTGACCGCCGTGATTTCTCCGGCGGTCAATAGTGCGGGGAGGGTGGGATTCGAACCCACGGTCGAGTTTTACCCCGACAACCACTTAGCAGGCGGCCCCAATCGTCCACTCTGGCACCTCCCCAAATTAGATTAGCATTATTAAAGCAAGCTCTAGCGGAGGGAGAGGGATTCGAACCCCCGGAGACCTTGCAGCCTCAGTGGTTTTCAAGACCACCGCAATCGACCACTCTGCCATCCCTCCAAGACCAGGCAATAAATGACATTTTAGCAAAGGTATGATGGAAAGTCAATTGAGAAATGTGAAGGCGTATGGTAGAATGGTTAACAAAACTAATAATGAAAAGGACACACCGCGGTGACCGAAACTAATTTGCAATCCAACCAATTTACTATCCAAAATCCCACCGGTTCTTCATCAAGCCGGCCGTTAGAACTGCGTCATTTATCGCATGATTTGCGAGGGCCTCTTAACTCTATTTTGGGGTTTTCTGAGTTGTTACTGGATGGGGTCGAAGGCCCGCTGACCGACTTGCAAAGTGAGGATATTGCGGCCATTCGTCACAGCGCCAAACACCTGCTGCAACTGATCAACACGGTGGTTGATTTGAGCAAGTTAGCCGCCGATGAGCTAAGGATTGATTTTGCCGATATCTTGCTCGCGGACGTGATTCAAAAAGTAGTGCCGCTGATCAAGCGAGAAATGTCGGCCGAAATTGTCGTTAACATGCCACATCCCATGCCGATGGTTTGGGGCGACCCTGACCGAATCGGTCAGATCATTTTCATTGTCAGCCATTTCTTGATTAACCAAGAAAAGGCCAAGAAATTTAGTCTCATTGTCGAGCTTGATGAGGCTGATGTTACTTTGCGAATGATAGCGCCTAATCTGTTTTTACCTACGTCTAAGCTCGATGAAATTTTTGAGTTGACCGTCCATGTGGACGCGCAGGGGCACAGCAAGTTAAGCTATGGCGGCGTCGAGTTACCTCTGGCATGGCAGTTAGCGGCCTGCCATCAAGGCCGTCTGTGGGTGGAAAGCGGGGAAGAGGCCGGTACTTGCTTTTTTCTGAAGCTGCCGCTGGCAGCGGCTTCTCCCGCCAAAAAATGATTGATTGAATGGATATGCCTGGTAAATATGTTACCCACAAGTAAATATTATCCTCTCTTTGAATATCTTAAACAACAGCCTGACTCTGGCTTGCTTGAGTTAAGTTTGGCTGAGATAGAAGAAATATTGGGCCAAAAATTACCGGTTAGCGCTCAGGCGTCGAGAGCGTGGTGGGCCAACAGCGCCACCACCCAAGGACGGGCCTGGCAAGAAGCAGGTTGGCTGATCGATCTGCCCGATCTTGAGAACAAAGTGATTGTTTTTCGGCCGGCGCGGATCACCTACCGGGTTAGCCCTATTCGAAAATCAGTGGGCTGGACCGGCGACCAGATCAAGGCGCTGCGCGAATTTGCCGGCTGGTCTCAACAAGAGTTGGCCGACCGATTGGCCGTTCGCCAGCAGACGATCAGTGATTGGGAAGTGGGCAACCATACGGCTCGCCGCTCCATGAGCAAATTGCTGCAAATGATCGCTAGAGAAATTGGATTCCCCTACAAAACCGAACCCCCTGAAGCCAACGAATCTGAAAAATCCGGCTAAACTCACCTCTTGACATCAACACGGAAACGTGTTATTATTTTGACCACTTTAAGCGAGCCGTTCCTCGCTTATTTTTTACAATACTATACACGAAATCGTGTTTATTAACAAATTTATCAAGGGGAAATATCGATGAAAAAGTATGAGCTAACCGATCTGATCAAGCGCTGGGAGCGAGAGGAAATGACGGTAGAACAGGCTGTAGGGCAAATTTTGTTATGGCTGAATAGCTTATCTGAGCGAGTTACCAAGTTAGAAACCCGGGTGCGCCAGACACGCGGGTCGCAATCGGCGGAAGGGTGAAAGGTAAATGGCATGGGTCATCTAGCCTAATCTATAATGACCCATGACCATTTACTAATCACTCAGATGCAAAATACGTGATGCGCTGGACCAACCCAAAAATCAAAAAGAAGGCAAAGGCTAAATCGACCAAAAAGTAGGCGTGATCAACCAAGCCATGAGTTAAGATGACGATCATACTGCCCATCAACCCCAGCAGCAGTGAAGTTGGTCGTTTTTGGTACTCCGAGCAGGCCCGTGTCCAAAATTGAACTTGCAGCCCAATCAGAATAATGATGCCACCCACACCCAGACTGGTACCAAAATCTAAAATCAGGTTATGAGGATGAGATAAGTTCGGTTCTTGCCAGGCTTCAGGCAAGATGTAGAAGGTGCGATACTGATAAAGAAAGTTATTCAAACCGACACCCAACAGCCAGTGATCGCGCAACATCATTAAGGCCGACTGCCACAGTTTGAGGCGAAAGAAGCCGGTTCCCTGGCTGTAATCGATCACCGTTGCCAGCCGGGTTGTGACCAGCAGGGGTAGCAGCGCTGCCAACAGGAGGGCTAATCCAATGCCTGCTCCCAACAGCCCGCGCCGCCACTGTTTCCGATAAAATCCGACCAATAAAACCATCCCTACCAAAGCGCTCGGCAGCGCCAGCAGCAGCGTTCCCCGCGAAAAGGTCAGATAAAGAGCCGCGGTGACTATCCCTAAACCCAGACCATACATCACCCGCTGCTGCCTTGGCTGGCCCGGTAGCAGCGATACTGCCAGTAGTATCGGCCAGGCCCGTTCTAAGAAGAGGGCCAAATTATTGGGCGTGGGGTACACCGGCCCCACAGCGCGACGAACGCCTTCCGCAGCGATAAACTGATGGTCGAAAAAATAGAGGGCCAAGGCGATGGCCGCGTGGACAACAGCACCCAACACAAAAGCATTGACTAACCGCCAGGTTGGGGCTTGCTCCAACGGAGCGATTAGCAGAATCAGCCCACAAAAAATGACCGGACCAAGCACCATCGTTCGCCAGGCGAACATGCTAACGCCGAAATTTTGAGCGAAAAGTGTGGCCAATAGGCCAAGAATAATAAATGATGAATAATGAATGATGAATAATGAACGATGAACTATGTAGGTGGAATGCTGAAGGCTGACAAGTGACCAAATTAGGCCGGCGGTGCTAAAAAGGAGAAGGGCTTCAAGGAGAGAAATATTGAGAAGAGGTGTTGGGGGCTGGTCAGGGAGAAATGAAAGACTGAAGGCAATTAGGACAAGGCCGAAGTCGGGGCGTAGGAGGAGGCAGATAGCCAGTAGGCCCAACAGCAGAGGCGCAAAATGGCCGGAATCGAAATAGAGGCCAACAGCCGGGGTAGCGGTCAGGATAAATTGAACGCGCTCATCCAGCTTGTAGAAAAAAGCAACTCGACTCGCGATGAAGCGGAGAATCCGGCCAAAATTTTTGATAAGCATATACAGCAGCGGGATACCACTGAGCGCAGCTATAATCCCCGCAATGATCAATCCCCACTGGTAGAAAGCAACATCGATTTCATTTATTATGGACCAGCCGGCGATGGCCCACTGCCCCCAGCCACCTTCGGCCGTGATTTGGGCCTGGTGAGGTCCGAGCGGCAAGTTCCGGGCAAGAGTAATCGCCGTTGACTCACGAAGCGGATCGTATAAAACTACGTAGCTGCGGCCTTGGCTGTCTAGCGGCAGGGCGTTGGCCGGTCCACCGTCGATGGTCACCCACAGATAACCGCGATAACTACCTCGATTAACAGCCAAATCAAGCCGGGTCCCGTTAAATGGAATAGTCAGCGTCCGAGGTTCGTGGCGGGGAATATCGGCCAGGGCGGCGGCAAAACGCCAGCCGGAGTTGTACTGCCCACTAGGATGATCGGCGGGGTAGACGCCTGGCGTAGCGATAGTGGAGTCGCTGATTGCGGCTTGGAGCGCAGCCAGCACAGCGGGCGTGTCGCGCAGGGCAAATCCGCGAGCCGGATCATCCGGCTCAAGGCCGGTCGTATCCCACCGAATCGCCAGCATAGGACCGAGCCAGGGCCAATTTTGTCGGGCCAGATTAAGCGCCTCAGTCGTGCGTCGGGCTTGCCGGTCAGGCGATCCAGTTTTCCAAGGCGACTTGGGTCCGGGCCAACGGGGTGGGAGGGCATTCCAACCAAAGGCCGTGGCCCAGATCGGTGTCTCGGTGTCGCCGTGGTTGAGCATGACTTGGCGCAGCAGTTCGACGCGGCGAAAATTGAGCACATCGGAGGCAGCCGGATCGGCCGGATCACGGTCAAAGCCGTAAGGCTGTGCGGCAACGATATCGAACCAGCGATTAGCTTT
>JAGRCC010000024.1 GCA_020433785.1 Anaerolineae bacterium | reverse complement strand
TCAAGCGCGGCCGCTAAGCCCACTTCGGCCACATCCGCCGAGGTTAGGCCCAAGATGGCGCTGCGAATTTCGTACAAGCCGTTTCGGGCCAGCCGTTTCAGCAGGACAATGCGTTCCCGCAGGGGGGATTTCGACGGCAGGTGTTGGCGGCACCATTCCAGATTGATGCCGATGCTGGTGAGGATTTGGGCCACGCTGTCGTGCAGGTCGCGAGCGATGCGTTCACGTTCCGCACTGATAATCTGCTCCCGCTCCATCGTATCGATTTCAGCCAGGGCCGCCTGTAAGGCCGCGCTCTTCTGCTCGGCTTTGTCCTTTTGCTCAACGGCCAGACGATACAACTTTTCTGACTTGGCCTGGAGCCGCTGGCTCTCCTCAAACAAGTGCGCGTTCTGAATGGCTACCGCCGCCTGATTGGCCAGGATCTGACAGGTCGCCAAATCATAGTCATCGATGCCCCGGTCTTCATTGATTTGCAGACAAATAGCGCCGACCAACGTCCCGGCGCGCATCATGGGGACACACAGAAATTGAGTCCCGGTCTGATCTAAGTCACCGGTAGCGGCCATTGTATCAATCCGAGTTGGCTGTAAGGTCGAAGCCATCTGTTCGGCGGCGGCGGCAAAATGTTGCAAGAGATGATCCAGCAGTGGCCCGGATTGGTCCGCTGTCGGCTGGTGAACAATCCGTCTTTGGTTGTCGCCTTCATCGCTGATGAGCACTACAAAGGGGGTATCAAAGATGTTGGTGATGGTCCGCATAATCGTTTGCAGCAAGACGTCGACCCCCTGGGTGGTGGTGGTTAGCGCGTGGGAGATGCCGGCCAGCGATGACAGGGCCTGGTCCAGACGCAGGGCTTGGAGGCGAGACCGCTCATACAGGTCATCGGTGGTGGCTTTGGCCTGTTGTAACAGATCATTTTTTTGTTCGAGTTCGGATAGTTTCTGCTTTAGCTCTTGATAATAGTTGAGCTTGGAGGACTGGATACCCACCAGTCGGGCCAACTGACCATTTTTTTCGACCAGGTCTTGGGCGTTAGACATTAATCTCATCTCCTTGCCAGGCTCGCTGGTAGAGGGTCTCGATGTCGCCCGCACTGATATCACGCGGATTGGTGATGAGACAGATATCGTGCATGGCGCTCGCCGTCAGTCGAGAGAACGTTTCAGGCTTGATCCCCACTTCCTCTAACGTGCGGGGTACCCCAATATCGGCAATCAAGGCTTTGACCGCGACAATGGCTTGCAGACCGGCTTCGCGGCGGCTCAACCCGGTGACCTGCTGGCCTAACGCCTGGGCGATATCCACATATCGCTCGGTGGCGGCAATGAAGTTGAATTCCATGACATAGGGTAAGAGAATCGCCTCTATTTGGCCATGCGGAATGTCAAATAGACCGCCCACTTGATGGGCCATGGCGTGGGTTGCGCCCAACACAGCATTGGAAAAGGCCAGCCCAGCCTGGAGCGAGGCCATCGCCATGGCGTTCTTAGCTTGAAGATTGGTTTGGCTGGCCACCGACTCGCGCAGATTGCGCGAAATCAGCCGCATGGCGTTAAGAGCGTGAACATCGGTCAGGATGGTGGCGGCCACGGATAAGTAGGCTTCGATGGCATGGGTTAAGGCATCTAAGCCGGTATAGGCCGTCAGTTCCCGGTCTTTGGTCGTAAGCAAGAGAGGATCGGTAATGGAAATATCCGGCACCAGCGATTTACTGGCGAGGACCATTTTGACCCGCCGTTCCGAGTCGGTGATGATGCAAAATTGGGACACATCGGCCCCGGTGCCGGCAGTTGAGGGGACCATGACCATCGGCGGCAAAGGCCGGGTGATTTTATCAATGCCTTCGTACTGCTGAATCTCGCTGTCGCCGTTGGTTGACAGCAGGGCCACGGCCTTGGCGCAATCAATGGGACTGCCGCCGCCGATGGCCAAGACGGCGTCACACCCGGTTTGACGATAGTGGCGGACGGCGGCTTCGACCTCGTGGTCTTTGGGGTTGGGCGTAACCCGGCTCCAAATCTCGTATTGTAACCCTTTTTGCTCGATAAAGGGCAGGGCTTGGGCGACCCAGCCGGCCTGAATGATACCGGGGTCAGTGACCAGAAAGACCTTTTGCGCGCCCAGACGCACCAAACTGTCCCCAACCTGGCTGAGGGTCTCCTGACCAAAGATAATCTCCGGGTTAATAAATTTGCTAATTTCCATAGACATCGGTGTCTGTTAAATGCAATGAATATTAATTTCAAGTAACGGGAAATAAGGGGGAGTAAGACATAACAAGATTTTGCCCCTATTTCTTACTGCCTACTCCATACTCCTGGGATGGCTGACTGTTAGGTGAGGCGATTAGGTGGACGTAGCGGGCGACCTCATGCTGTAGGGACTTCAGTATAACACGACTAAATTAGAGAAGCAAGGCATTTTGCACCCCGGTTCGATTTCTTAGCCAAATGGGTAGCGCAAAACTACCTGTTTGGGCAGCTAAATGTCTACCTGTCTGTGCATTGACGCCGGTCTCCTTTGAATAATATACTCAAGCTACCCCTTAAACTAAATGAAGATGTATGGCTAAAGCCAAAGGAGGTTTTTTCATGGAAATAGGCGGGTTTGCCAATAGGGTTGCCTACAAGACCTGACAGGTTTTCAAGGGAGCCTTAACCCGGTTAACTGTCCCGGATGGCGCTGATTGTTCTTAGAACCGTATCTCCAAAACCTGTCAGGTCTGATGGGGAGCAATTTGAGTTAACCCAAGTTGTCACCCAATGTCATTAAGTTCGTGGCCGACGTTAGCCCCCCTAACCCCCCAAGGGGGGGAATTTGACGGCTTGCTCCCCCCTTTGGGGGGCCGGGGGGGCTTATCTTAATGACATTGAGTTGAGTTAGTAAAAAACAAAATCACCGTAGGTAAAAAAACAAAGGGAGAACGTAATGTCTTATCAAAAGCCGCAATTGAAAGCGCAGTACCAGAATTATATTGGAGGAGAATGGGCCCCCCCGGTTGATGGCGAATATTTTGAGGATATCTCACCGGTAGATGGCCAGGTGATGGCTCAGGTGCCCAAATCTAACCATAAAGATATCGAGCTGGCCGTTAGCTCGGCCTGGCAAGCGGCCCGGACCTGGGGCAAAACCTCGGCCACGGAGCGCAGCAATATTTTGTTGAAAATTGCCGACCGCATTGAAGAAAATCTGGAACATCTGGCCATGATTGAAACCTGGGATAACGGCAAAGCGGTTAGAGAAACCTTGGGGGCCGATATTCCCTTGGTCGCTGATCACTTTCGTTACTTTGGCGGGGTTATTCGGGCTGAAGCCGGCGAGGTGTCTGACCTGGATATGAACACGGTTTCGATGGAAATCCACGAGCCTTTAGGCGTGGTGGGCCAGATTATTCCCTGGAACTTCCCGCTTCTGATGGCGGCCTGGAAGCTGGCGCCGGCTTTGGCAGCCGG
>JAGRCC010000266.1 GCA_020433785.1 Anaerolineae bacterium | reverse complement strand
TGGAAGAAGAAACCACTGGTCAAAGCAAACTCTTTGTCATCCTGGCCGTGGCTCTAATTGGGCTGTTAGTATTGGGCTTGCTGGGGATTGGAGGGGTTTTCGTCATTCGCCAAAATCTGCGAGAGCAGGCCGCGCTCGCTCAACCAACGCCCACGTTGGTCATCAACTTGCCCAAGCCCACCCCTGTTTCAACCGTGGCGGCTGTCCGGCCAACAAATACCGCGGTAATGCCGACCCCAACGAATACACCGGTGGTCGAACCCGGCAACAACGGCAAGGCGGCGGCGGCAGTGACCTCCGGCGATAATAAGGAAAACGGTACGGACGCCGTCGATATTACGCTACCCAAACCCGCCAATTCTAAAGTACCGGCCAACGACGCGTCCCAGGCAGCAACGCCCAATGAGGTACCCAATACCGGGTTAGGGGCGATGGAGGCCATTCTCATTGCCGTTAGCTTTATTACGGTGTTGTTTGTGGCGAGACGGATGAGGATGAAAATATCTTCAAACTGAAGCCGATGGGCTTAAATGTTATAACGATTTAAAGGGCGCGCTGTGCGCCCTTTTTATTTATTAACGTGCTTTAAACTTTCAATTTTTCGCGGATTGTTCTAACATGAAACTAACGTAAATTGCCTATAATTTTGACCGTAATTCATCCAGTAAACCTTTTGACACCATTATACTGCCCATATCATTTCGACCGGGCTAACATACCCCTTAAGTAGTTCGATGATTCACACCCTTTCTTCAACCCCATTTCTCTATAAATTGATGGGGTATTTTTTTGTCAGCGGTTTGTAAATTTAAGCTGAATTTAAGATAATCTTTAAAGTCGCTTAAGGCTAATCGGCCTGAATTATGTTACAAATGATAGGGCGCTTCGAACCTACCGCAATCCACTCAAACTAAGGAGGACTTTAGAGTAATGATCGAAGTTTCCAACCTAACTAAATTTTATGGAGACGTTAAGGCGCTCAACGATGTGAGTTTCAACGTCAACGCCGGCGAGGTCGTTGGTCTGTTGGGACCCAACGGCGCGGGCAAATCGACCACCATCAAGATTTTGACCGGCTATCTCCAGCCGGACGATGGGGTGGTCAAGATCGATAATCTCGATGTGCTGACCCACACCCGAGAAATACAGACGCGCATCGGCTATCTGCCGGAAAACGCCCCGCTGTATCCCGAATTAACCGTGCAAACTTACCTCAGAATGATTGCCGACCTGCGCGAGATTCCCCGCGAAGCGCAGATGTCTTGCTTATCAGAAGCCATCTATGCCACCGGCTTGGCCGACCGGCTCACCCAACCAATTGTCCAACTCAGTAAGGGCTTCCGCCAGCGGGTCGGCCTGGCTCAGGCCATTCTGCACCACCCCAAGCTGCTCATTTTAGACGAACCGACCATCGGGCTAGACCCCACCCAGATTGTCGAAATCCGGCACCTGATTCGCCGTTTGGCCCGGAACAGCACGATTTTGTTCTCATCCCACATTCTATCCGAGGTGGAAGCCGTGTGCGACCGCGTGGTCATCATCATGAACGGCGAACTCAAAGCCGACGCCAGATTAGACCAACTGGCCACCTCATCTGACGCCATTCTTATTTTGCAAAAGGAAACAGCCGGAGTTAACCAGGCGCTGCAATCGCTCAACGGTGTGTCGGCTATCGAGCCGCTGCGCTCAGCCGATGGCCATCCCGGCTATCGGGTCACGGCCCAAGCGGATGTCGATCTGTGCCCGTCCATTTATGATCTGGCCCGTCAATCGGATTGGCCGGTCCGCGAGCTTCGCCGCGATGTTAGAACACTGGAAACGGTCTTCAACCAACTGGCCACGGCGGAATAACCCGTAAGAAGGAGAAATCATGAAACAAATTCTATCCATCGCCAAAAAAGAGATCAATGGCTATTTCAGTTCACCGATGGCCTTGATCTTTGTCGGCGTCTTTCTCGCCGCCACCCTCTTTACCTTTTTCTGGGTCGATGCCTTTTTTAGCCGGGGCATTGCCGATGTACGGCCGATGTTCCGCTGGATGCCGCTCCTGCTTATCTTCCTGGTAGCAGCGCTCACCATGCGCCAATGGAGCGAAGAAGAACGCAGCGGCACGCTGGAAATGCTGTTAACGCTGCCCACCCAAATCACCCAACTCGTGTTGGGCAAGTTCTTGGGCGTTATGGCCCTGGTGTTGGTCGCGCTGGCATTAACCCTCTTTCTGCCGATCACGGTCTCAATCCTGGGCAATCTGGATTGGGGGCCGGTCATCGGCGGTTATCTGGCCGCGATTTTGCTGGCGGCGGCCTACACCGCCATCGGCCTATTTGTCTCGTCCCGCACCGACAACCAGATCGTCTCATTGATTTTGACCGGCATCTTGGGCGGTCTTTTCTATCTGATTGGTTCGCAAGGTGTAACCGCCTTTGTCGGTGACAGCCTGTCCGAAATCCTGCGAGCGCTTGGTACAGGCAGCCGCTTTGAAAGCATCGAGCGCGGGGTGATCGATCTGCGCGACCTGGTCTACTATCTGTCGCTGACCGCCGCTTTTCTAACGCTTAATGTGATTTCGTTGGACAGCAAACGCTGGAGCCAGGGCGAAAAAACTGCGGCTTACCGGCGCGGGCTGATTCTGACGGCGGCGCTGATCGTGCTCAACCTGATCGTGCTCAACGTTTGGCTGTTCAAAGTTAGCGCGGTTCGGCTCGACCTGACCGAGCAGCGCGAGTACAGCCTATCGCCCGTAACCCGCGATTTGATCAGTCATTTACAGGAGCCGCTGCTCATTCGCGGCTACTTTAGCGAGAAAACGCACCCGCTGCTCGCGCCGCTGGTGCCCACCATTCGCGATACCTTACGTGAGTATGAAATCGCCTCCAACGGCAATTTGAAAGTAGAGATTGTCGATCCGCTGCAAGACCCGGACAAAGAGGCCGAAGCCAACCAGACCTACGGCATCCAACCCACCCCGCTGCAAGCCTCCGACCGCTACGGGGCGTCAATTGTCAACGCCTATTTCGATATCTTGATCCGCTACGGCGACCAGAACGAAGTGCTCAACTTTAGCGATTTGATCGAGGTTCAACCCTATCCCAACGGGGAAGTGGATGTCCGGCTGCGCAACTTGGAATACGATTTGACCAGCGCCATCAAAAAAGTGGTCTTCGGCTTCCAGAGTACCGATGCTATTTTGGCCTCGCTGGACCAGCCCGCGTCGCTGACCCTGTACGTCACCCCCGACTCGCTGCCGGAGTGGCTGGCCGAAGCGCCGGACACTATTACCAAAGTCGCTCAAAAAATCGCCGATGAATCCAACGGTAAATTCAAGTTTGAACTGGTCAACGTCGATGATCCGAACAGCAGCGTCACCCGCAAAACCCTGGCTGAGCAGTTCGGCCTCCAGCCGATTGCCACCGCGTTATTTTCGGATCAAAGCTACTATCTCCACATGGTCTTGCAAGTAGGCGACCAGGCTCAACTCCTGTACCCCTCCGGCGATTTCAGCGAAGCCACCGTGCAGACTAGCATCGAGTCGGCTCTGAAACGCTCCACGTCCGGCTTCCTACAAGTGGTCGGGGTGTGGACGCCGCCCGATACGCCTACCCAGAATGCCTTCGGCCAGCAGCAGCCTTCGCTCAAACGATATACGACCATTTCCGATCAGCTACGGCAGGAATACACCGTTCGCAATGTCGATCTGTCGACCGGACAAGTGCCGACCGATATCGACGTGCTGCTGGTGATTGCTCCGCAAAACATGACCGATCAAGAGCGATACGCCATCGACCAATACCTGATGCGCGGCGGCTCGGTCATTGTAGCGGCCGGCAACTACGCGCTGGGGGTCGATCAGTTTGCCGGTAACCTAACCGTCGAGCCGATTGACGGCGGCCTGCGCGAAATGCTCCAGAGCTACGGCATCGATGTTGAGCAGTCGCTGGTGCTAGACCCGCAAAATGAGCCGTTCCCGGTCCAAGTCGCCCGCAATGTTGGTGGCATGCAGGTGCGCGAGATTCAAGCCATCGACTATCCTTTCTTTGTCGATGTCCGGTCTGACGGCATGGATCAAACCAGTCCGATTCTGTCCGGCCTGCCCGCCGTGACCATGAATTTCGTGTCGCCGATCACGGTCGATGACACGAAAAATACCGATCGCCAGGTGGACACGCTGCTTAAATCCAGCGATGCCTCGTGGCTGCGCACCGATACCAACATCCAACCTGATCCGCAAGCCTACCCGCAGTTCGGCTTCCCGGTTGAGGGCGAGCAGCAATCGCATGTGCTGGCGGTATCGGTTCAAGGGGTTTTTGACAGCTTCTTCAAAGATAAAGAAATTCCGCAAGCCGCGCCTCAAGATGGCAGCCCGGCACCAGCGCCGGCCCAAATCGGCACCATCGACGTTTCGCCCGACAGCGCTCGTCTGGTGATCATCGGCAGCGGTGAATTCCTCAACGACGTAGTCTTTGAGTTGTCTTCCAACCTGACCCGCGATCGCTACCTCAACAGCTTGCAGCTTACTCAAAACATGGTCGATTGGTCGGTTGAGGATTTGGATTTGCTTAGCATCCGTTCCGGTGGCACCTCGGCCCGAGTGTTGGCGCCAATGGACGAAGCCAACCAATCTTTCTGGGAATACATTAACTACGGTCTAGCCTTAGCCGCACTGGTCGCTATCGCTCTGATCTGGCGCAGCCGCCGTCAGAGTGAAACACCGATGGAGTTGCTGCCGCAGTCGTCATTACCGACCAGCGGCGACGAGCAGAAGAAAGTCGCAGGAACGGTGTAGGAGTAGATAAAATGAACTTGAGTCAAACCAACCGATTACAACAAATTCTATTGATTGTGCTGGTGATCCAAATTGCCCTGGCGGTATGGGTGTTTTGGCCCCAGCCGGCGGCATCGCAAACCAGCGGTCCGCTGCTGAGTGATTTCTCAACCGATAGTGTTACATCACTGGCCATCAGCGACAGCGAAAACACCCTGACCCTGGCTAAACAAGATGGTCAGTGGGTTTTGCCTGACGCCGGCAATTTTCCGGCCACTGAGGCCAATGTGACGACCGTGCTGGACAATATCGAGAAGGTCCAGACCAACCGGCTGGTTACCCAAACCGATACCAGCCACCGCCGACTCCAGGTTGCCCCCGATGATTTTAACCGCCGCCTTGAGCTAACCATGAGCAACGGCACCACCCACGATCTGTACGTCGGCAGTTCCGCCGGAGCCGGGGCAACTCATGTACGCCTTGACAACCAGCCGGAAGTGTACCTAACCGG
Source organism: Anaerolineae bacterium (assembly GCA_020433785.1). The sequence continues at coordinate 554 of JAGRCC010000266.1, read as the reverse complement.
TGATCTCGATGCCTTCAGCATCAACCCGGAGGCCGGCAGTTGGATCGACACGCTCTACTTCACCGTACCGCAAACCGCGACCACGAAGTTAACGCTAATAAACGGCAACGGTACCTTTGAGTTCGTCAAAGACGGCGAAAACTGGACCCTGAGCAACCTGGCCGAAGACGAAACCTTCAACCAAAACGCCTTCACCAATATGCTCAACCAGGTCATCTCGGTGCGGATGCTCGACCCTATCGGCACCGAAGCCCAAGCCGATTTTGGCCTCGATACCCCCCAAGCCACAGTCACGCTCGATACGGCGGACGAGACCTACACCTTACTGGTCGGGGCCAAGAATCCTGAGGACAGCGACAATTACGTCTTCAAAGCCTCGAACTCGCCCTACTATGTTCGTATCTCGTCGTTCATTGGCGACAACCTCGTCAATAAGACGCGGGCTGATTTCCTCGAGGCGCCGGAGGCGGAGCCAACATCTGAGTCGGAGTAAACTCAAATTCAGTCGATCACGATTTCAAGATCTGATAAGAAATGATAGAACGCGGATGACA
>JAGRCC010000265.1 GCA_020433785.1 Anaerolineae bacterium | reverse complement strand
AAGGAGACATCGATGACCAGAATGCCTTCAGTTTTTATCACTTTGACCCTGCTGCTCATAACGACTGTAGCTTGTCAACGTACCGCCGCAGCACCTACCCCCAATATCCAAGCCACTATCGATACGGCCGTCGCTGCGACCGCGACCGCGCAGACATCGAACCAGGCTGCCATTGACGCGGCCGTAGCGGCTACGACGGCCGCGCAAAGTGAAGCCGCCGCCATTTCCACCCAGCCGGATGCGGTCGATGCCCAGACGGCAACCGACGCGACCGCGCCGCCCCCGCCCCCGGCAGTAATAACCCCTATCCCGGCCGAACAGTATTTAACGATGACCGAAGAGGAGTTGGCTATCTTGGTTGATCAGGCGGTGACAGCGGCGGCTACGGCAGCCGAGCAGTCAGCCCAGGCGGCGACCAGCGCGACCGCGGATGATACCTTGACCCCGGCAGAGGTTCAAACTATCGAAGTGTATCTGGCCGGAGCCGATGAATCCCTGGCCTATGTCGATGAACTGGTGAGCGTCTACACGGACCTGTATGGCGACCTGGCCACCGAGGCGGTGGCGGAACTGCAAGCGATTGAGGAGACGCTGAACGGCATTGAAGAAAATACCCAGGCCCTGACCGACGCCGTTGAAGCGGTGAGCGACTCGCTGGATCAAGGCGTCGAATTAGCCGAGGAAACCATCGATCAGATCGAAGCTACCGCTCAGGCTGCCGGCGACCAAGCCGCTGAGGTCCAAGCTCAGGCCCAAACCTGGCTGACCGATTACCAAGCCAGCCTCAATAACCGTATGGCTACGGTTGTAGCCATGCCGGCTACTGAAACCGTGTCCGATCCGAAAGCGGCGATTGACGAAGCGCTGGCTTTTTTTACAACGGGGCAGACAGCTTTGGCCGATGGCCGGATTTCAGCGGCTGAGCTGACCGAAATCGCCCAGCAAGGAGCCAATGCCAGCGCGGGGTTGGAGGCCTCCGGTCTCCCGCCACTGCAAGAACTGGCGACTCGGATCGAAGGTATTACCACCCAGTTTGCTCGAGGTGATGTCACCCAGGCCCATACTCAATTGGAGGGGTTTGGGGCTTCACTGGGATCGCTGCCCGATCTGGATGGCCTGTCGTTTGAAAAGCCGGTTTTGCCCGGTATAGAAGGGCTATCGCTGCCCGAAAGACCGGCTCGTCCATCCCGATAGAGTTGGGACGTGATTCCCTGATTACTTTGCTTTGGGCAAGAGAAAATAAAAGATGCTGCCCTGACCTTCACCTTCGCTGGTGGCGATGAGTTCACCGCCCATGGCCCAGGCCAGGTGTCGAGAAATGGTCAGGCCAATGCCGCTCCCCCCGCTGCTGCGCGAGCGAGACTGATCAACCCGGTAAAAGCGTTCAAAGATGTACGGCAGCGCCTCCGAGGGAATGCCTTGCCCGCTGTCTTGGACCGCAATCTCCACGGCCTTAGGCGTCAAGCCGACCGTCACCTTAATTTGACCGCCATCGGGCGTGTAGCGAATAGCGTTGCCGATCAAGTTGACCAGCACCTGAGCGGTGCGGTCCGGGTCGGCATAGACCGATAAATGGCCGGAACAGTTGGTCGAAATGGCCAGCGATTGAGCCATCGCCTGGGGCTGGAGTTGTTTGATTACGCGCTCGACCACGGGGGCCAGATCAAATGTCTCCAAATGTAGCGGAATTTGGCCGGCTTCGACCCGAGACAGTGCCTGCAAATCATCGACCAGGCGGCGCAATCGGCGCACTTCCTGATACATTTGGGCAAAGGTTTGAGCGTCGCTGGGCATCAGGCCGTCCATCATCCCCTGTAAATACCCCTCGATGCCGGTGAGCGGCGTGCGCAGTTCGTGAGAAACATTGCCGATAAGGGCTATCCGCTGCTGTTCCACCTGCTCTAAGGCGGTAGCCATCTGATTGAAACTTGTGGCCACGCTGTCTAACTCTTCGATATCGGATATTTCAACCCGTTCGGCGTAGTGGCCGCCGGCAATGCGCCGGCTGCTTTGGCCTATCTGTTGAAGGGGGCGGATGATCCCGGTGGTCAGCAGCAAGCTGGTTACCCCGCCGGCCAGGGTAGCACCCATCGCCGCGATTAACAAGGAAAAGAGCAGGGTATTGTGATAGGTTTCCTGCAAGTCGGCCAGCGCCAGTTCGACATCAACCGCGTCTTGGGCGTGAGTGAGGGCGGCCAATCGGGGCTGAATGGCCGATAAGGCGCGGTTTGAAATGATGACTTCGGTGGTGAGTAGTAAACAGGCGACGCCGGTCACGACTACAATCAAGTGTGAGCCAAAAATGCGCCAACGTAACTTTCGCCACAGCCTCATTATTTTTCATCCACAAATTTGTAGCCTATGCCACGTACGGTCTGGATCAAAGTTTCGCCGGTAGCCTGTTCCAGTTTACGGCGCACCTGACCGACGTATACATCCACCACGCGATCGGTGCCATAAAAATCCTGGCCCCAGACCCGGTCAATGAGCTGCTCTCGGGTCAAAACTCGGCCAGCATGGCGAGCCAGTTCTTGCAACACGCTGAATTCGGTAGTGGTCAGATCGATCACTTGATCACCGATGCGGACCTCGTGCCGATCGGGATCGATTTCGAGGTGGGGAAAGCGGAGGACGTTGCCGGCCACGGAGACATGACCGGATGAAGTTCGGCTGCGGCGGAGTATGGCCTGCACACGAGCAACCAGTTCGTGCGGGCTGAAGGGTTTGGTTAGGTAATCGTCGGCCCCAATCCGCAAACCGGCCACGCGGTCCGCCTCTTCAGTGCGGGCGGTCAGCATCAAAATGTAGACATCCGACTCTTGCCGCAATCGCGCCGTTACTTCCATACCGTCCATACCGGGGAGGTTCAAATCAAGTACAATCAGATCGGGTTTGTGCCGGCGGGCCAACGTTAGCGCTTCCTGCCCGTTGTCGGTGCAGATAACGCGGTACTGTTCCTGTTCCAGATAGACCCGGGTAATATTTCTGATACTGGCTTCGTCTTCTACCACCAGGATAGTTTCTTTCATAGCGTTGCTCTCAGTTTGACCTTAAAGCAGTTTAATTCTGGTGACTGGTCTTACCTAATGAGGTTAAAGCAAAAATGCCCTAAATAGGGCAGTAGGATTGATAATTGATTTTTAAACCGAACGTTTAAGCGATTCGATGCGACATGCCCGATAAAATTCCGGCATGGCCGGTAAAAGGCGACCCCAGGACCAAACCACCCGGCTTTATCTCGAAACTTCGAATCTCTTTTTGGTGACTGCTACCGCGCATTTTCATCACGGCCATCGCCCGTTTCATACTGCTATCGACTTCCACGTATCGGAGCAAGATCACCGCATCGACTAAAAACGGCAAGGCGGCCACCTCTTTACCTTGGGCTTGCAGGATGTTGGCGGCCTCATCTAATAACAAAGCGGTGATATCCTGGCGCTTGATGGCGTTAATCAGGATGTTGTAAATTTCTCTAATTTCGATGGGATTTTGGGTAAATTGTTGAAAATGGGCCACGCTATCCAGCACCATGCGCGCCGGTCCTAACGCCTGAATTTTTTCGGCAATTGGGCCGGACTGCTGTTTCAGACTTTCCAAAAAAACCTGCGGCGAGGTAAAAATAATCCCCAACTCACCCCGTTGTTCCATTGATTTTAGATCCCAGCCTAACTGCTGGGCATCTCTAATCAGTGAGGCCGGGAATTCTTCAAAGGAGACTAATAGGCCGCGCTGGCCGGCTTTGATACCGGCAGTCAGGAATTGAAGGCCAAACGTAGTTTTGCCAACGCCGGGAGCGCCGCTGACCAGCACAGCTGACCCTTTGATAAAACCTCCGCCCAGCATATCGTCAAGCTGACGGGAACCAAGTGATAATTTTTCGGTAGTGGTTGTCATAAAATTCGCTCGTTTCTTGTCCAGGATTGGAGTTGTTAATTGACCGGTGATCGCCTTTGCCAGTTGATCACCTTGATTTGAATAGAACTACTGACTTTACACGGATCTAAAGTACAACCGGGAGCTAGATTATCGTCACTATCTCGGCTGCTGTTACTATTGTTATCGTTATTGTCATTGTTATTGTTTTTCTTATCATCGCGACCACAGTAGCTGGGATTGTCGGCATAAATGGGGTCGGTGGTAAAGGTAAACTGTTCGCTGGCGGGTTGGCCGTTTTGTACGACGTAGGCATACCAGTTGTGCGATTGAAAGGCGGCGGGTTTGCTGCTGCCGGGGATTAACAAAGCGCCGTAGCGACCGTTGCCATCAGTCGTGGCGATGAAGCGGCTGCCGGAGACCCCCACTTCCCCATATTGAACTTGAACGCCGGCCTCGGGCAGCCCGTTACCATCATTAACAATTCCCTCCAGACCGGAGTCGGCGCAGTTGTTGCGGCTGGAGTGAGAGCCAACAATATAGGGCAACGGACTAGGGGTGGGGGTAACGGTAGGCGGCGGCGGCGGCGGCGCGGGCGTGCGAGTATTGGTGGCGGTTGGCGTTTTGGTAGGTGATGAGGTTTTAGTCGGGGTGGCGGTACGCGTGTTGGTCGCTGTTTTGGTTGGACCGGGGGTATTGGATGGGGTGCTGGTCCAGGTAGCCGGATAAGATTGATCGATGGTTGCTACCGGAAACTGACTTTGCTGCTGTTGGAGGGCCACCACATTAACCAGGGCGACCTCCGTGGCCCGTTGAGGGCTGAGCGGGTTAAAGGGTATATTGGGCTGCATAAAGATGGTGGCATAGCACAAAATAGCCAGTACCGACATCCCCAGCATCATCGCCAACAGCACCGTGGTTAGGCGTTTATCTAAATTCCGCATAAATTTTCTCCTTCTCTAAACCCAAATACCCTGTTCGTTTTATTCGAGAGAAATCAGCGTAAATTTTTCTTTATTGTTAACAGTCCCGACGGAGACAAAAACATTGATATCCGGTTGAGTGGTCATCAGTTGGTTCGTAATATCTAACAGTTGCGTCTTTCGCTGTTTCTCCGGGTAATTTGGATAGCGTCCCAATTCACCGGCCAAGATTTCGCGCCGCAGTCGTTCTTCTTTGGCTCGCTCAATTTGCGATACTTCCGGCAGAGCCACCGTCAAATCAGCATACAGCGCAAACAACGTTTCGTAGGTTTTGGTCAACTGCGCCCGAATTTGTTCGGCTTGCCCTGCCCAGTCCGGAACCAAGCTCAAGCCGTATCCCTGCCGGGCGACTCGATACTTGAGCGATAGCCAATCGATCTGGGCCAAGGTGATGGCAATTTTTTCAGAAAGCTGCGTTGTTTCGGCAAACTCACTCTCGTAAAACGGTAGCTTTTGCGCATCTTCCTCGACCAAGGCTTGGCCCAAGCGCTCAATGGTCTCTTGCGGAGCGTTGCCGCCCCGTTCAACTAAAATCGCGGCTAACTCCTGTGCAATTTGCCAGCGATTGGCTTCAGCTTCTTGAGCCGCCTGTGGCAGCGGTACGGCGGGACTTTCCGGTAAAATCAGGTCGCGGGCGGTGCTTACGGCGGCCTTGGGCGGATTGGCGCTGTAGTTCAAACTGCTCCGGGCCGGTTCATTTTGGTCAATCGCCTGATAGTTGGTGTGTAGCTGTTCGAAAATAGTACGCCGGTGGGCCGGCTGCAAATATAAACTTTTCGAGGCTATCACAAACGCCTGGTCCAAGTAAAACTTGGCTAACTCCGGCTCGCCCAACCCGATGAGCTGTTCCCCCGCTTGAATAAAAATATCGGCCCTGGCGGTATCCGGAATATCGGGGGCCAGGGTGGCGATGGTTCCCGCCATCTCATAAGCAAACACGGCTTTATCAACGTCGTTCCCCGCCGTGTAAGCCGACGCCAGTTGCAGAAATCCGCCGGCGCTCTCGCGACTGCTCATTTGCGGGCTAAACAACAGCGCCGACAGGGCCGTTTCCGGCCGTCCTTTGACTACGGCTTCCGTGATCACTTCCGTTTCGTCGGCGCCGCCTAATGAAGCCAGGGCCAACGCCGGATCGATGGCCTCAACATCGAGCCGATTCAAGATGTTGGCACCGACAATAAAACTGAGCGGGCTAATATCGGTGGCGCTTGACCGGCGGGCTATAATGAGAATACCGATGGCAGTTAACAAAATGATCACCAGAATAGCCATGGTGCCAACAATAATATATAAACCCAGGTTAGAGTTTTTTGATCGTACTTGTTGCATTGGGTTGCATTACCTTGCGCTAAAGATTATCCTTCGACGGGCAGACGACGTTGGCCTACCTACCTTAGTGCAAGTATAATCTAAATATCGGTAATGTCCACAATCCTACGGGTTAACGTATGTTTCAACCTCAGCTTCGGCTCGTTTTTTCGCTAACCAGTCGTCAAAAGCCGCTTGCTTTTGCTGCCGGGTGGCTTCAATCGTCTCTGCAACAACATGGTGGGTCACCGCTTCAAAGACTTGATTGGCGATTAACTGAGACCGCAAATCGGTCAAAAACATGACATCAGTTAACCCGTTGTCGGCCAGCCAGGTATCAAATCGAGTACGCGGCTCAAACTCGGCGATAAATCTTTGGGCCTCGGCTTCAACCGTTTCTTGAGATACCGAGATACCCAACGCGTCCGCCTGCTGCTCGATAACCTTTTGTTCGATCAACCCCTCTAACACCTGCTGTCGCAGTTCGGACATCACTGTTTGGTTGGAACCGTTGCCTGGGTCTTGTCGATTTAACGCCTGCTCCATTTGAGTCACGCGAGCTTGATAATGCTCCAGCAAAACCGGTTCACCGTTGACCAGCGCGGCCAGGGCTGGTTCGGGTTCAGCCGTTGGCTCTGTGTCGGTTGCCTGGGTTTCATCCTGCCCCACCAGGGACAGCATCGGGGTGGTGGTTGAGAAACTCACCGGCGACGAATTCGTTGACTCGCCAGCGCCGGTGGGTTCCGGCACCAAACCTAACCGCGATCCGAAGCTACAACCCAGGCCAATAAAAATAATTAATAAAAAATGATACCGCACATTAATAACAGATGTTGACGTTATAGATACTACATCTTGACAATTTAATCGATATCCACACAATATATAGTGTTATCTCGGACCATTATACACTGATAGCGTTGAAAATGCAATCCCGACCTGACATTATGTAAATAGTTTAGCTGTCGAGAATGAAACGGTTAGATTGCCCAATCTCAGTGTTAGAGTAAAATTCAGATGGTGGTTTCAGCCAGGTTAGGTGATTTAAGTTCTCTATGTCGATGATCATTCGCGCGGCCCACACCCCTGAAGATTGCCGCACAATCGAACAGCTTCAAGCCCAAATTTGGGGTTACAGCGCCGGGGTTGTCCCGTTTCATTTACTCTTGACGGTGGCTAAAGAGGGCGGTGTGGTTTTGCTGGCCTTGGACCAGGGGGAACCGGTCGGCTTTGCCTTTGGCTTTCCGGCCCTAACCGCCGACGGGCAACTCAAAATCGCCTCGCATCAGGCCGGTGTCTTACCGGGCCGTCAGGATCAAGGCTTGGGCTATCAGATCAAGCTGGCTCAACGTGAAGCTACTTTGGCGCTAGGCATTAAGCTCATGACCTGGACCTACGATCCCCTGCAAAGCCGTAACGCTCGCTTTAATCTGCGGAAGTTAGGCGCGGTCGGCAACATCTACACGCCCAACCTTTACGGCGAAATGACCGACGCCATCAATCAGGGCTTGCCCAGCGATCGCTTTACGGTGGCCTGGCGGCTCGACTCGCCCCACGTCAGCCGGCGTCTTGCGGGGCAGGACTGCGAGCCATCACTTGAGGCGGTGGCCTGGCCTATTCTTAATCCGGGCCAAGCGCACCCCAACGGTGTTTCCGCCCCGGACCAGTTTGACCTACCTCATGGTTCGCATTGTCTGGTCGAAATTCCGGCCGATCTCAGCCGCCTTAAATCGAGCCGGCCGGAAATGGCGCTTACCTGGCGGCTCCAAACCCGCCAGATTTTTCAAACCGCCTTTAAAAGTGGCTATACCGCCGTCGATTTTCTGCGGCGCGGTGATCGAAATTATTATCTCTTACAAAAAAATTGGCAGAGTGATTAAGGAGATTCGATGAAAATAGAGCGTGTTGAACTACATCACATCTCGCAGCAGTTAGTCCACCCGTTTAGAACCAGTTTTGGCACCCAAATAGAGCGCTCATGTATTCTAGTAGCTGTTTACAGCGAGGGGGTGGTGGGTTGGGGCGAAGTCGTCGCTTCGACCGATCCGGGCTACTCCTACGAAACGGTGACCACCGCCTGGCACATTCTCAGCGACTACCTCGCGCCGCCTTGCATTGGGCTTGAGGTTAAAACTCCGCCAGACGCGATCCGCCATTTCAAGAAAGTACGCGGTCACCAAATGGCCAAAGCCGGTCTGGAAAACGCGGTCTGGGATTTGCTGGCCAGAGCCGAAGGTGTGCCGCTGTGGCAAAAGTTAGGCGGCGTGCGCGACCGGGTGGAGGTGGGCGTTAGCATCGGCATCCAGCCGACGCTGCCGGCCTTGTTGGATCGGATCGATCAGTTTGTCGAATTGGGTTACCGGCGCATCAAAATGAAAATTGAACCCGGTTGGGAAGTCGAGCCGATTGCGGCGGTGCGGGCGCGCCACCCCGACATTAAACTGATGGGCGACGCCAACTCGGCCTTTACTTTGGCGGACGTGGCTTTGTTACAGGCGTTGGACGATTATAACCTGCTGATGATTGAGCAGCCGCTTTACTATGACGATATTTTTGACCATTCCAAACTCCAGGCCCAAATCAAAACGGCCGTGTGTTTGGATGAAAGTATTCACTCGCCGGAACATGCCCAAGCCGCGATTGAGTTAAAGGCCTGCCGTATTTTCAATATGAAGGTGGGCCGAGTGGGCGGCTTAACCCATGCCGTCAAAATTCACGATATGTCGGTGGATGCCGGGCTTGACATGTGGTGTGGCGGTATGCTGGAAACAGGGGTCGGACGGGCCACCAATGTTCATCTGGCCACCATGCCCAACTTCACGCTTCCCGGCGATATTTCAGCCTCGGCCCGCTACTACGCCGAAGATATCGCCGAACCCCTGTTTGAGCTAAATCGTGAGGACTCAACGTTAACCGTGCCCAGTGGACCGGGTATCGGCGTTAATATCGTAATGGATCGAATGGAAAATGCCCGTGTCAGACACCGAGTTTTTGACGGATCAAACTGACAAAATCGAACAGCTTCGAGCGCGCTTGCTAGACTGGTTTTATCAAAACAAACGCCAACTACCCTGGCGCGGCGAACTTTCTCCGTACCGCATCTGGATTTCCGAGGTCATGCTGCAACAGACGCAGGTGGTGACGGTTATCCCGTACTACGAGCGTTTTTTGGAGGCGTTCCCGACCCTGGCCGAACTGGCGGAAGCGCCGCTGGATGACGTGCTCAAACTTTGGGAGGGGTTGGGTTACTATGCTCGCGCTCGCAATCTGCACAACGCGGCCCGTAAACTGATGGAAAAGTGGGCAGGCCAATTGCCGGATAACTATGTCGATTTGCTTAGCCTGCCTGGTTTTGGCCAATATACGGCCGGAGCGGTGGCGTCAATCGCCTTTGGCGAGGTGGTGCCCGCCGTCGATGGTAATGTCAAGCGGGTGCTCGCCCGTCTCTTTGCGATTGAAAGCAATGTCAAACAAGGGGCCGGGGCCGTGCAGATTCAGACCATCGCCACCGAGTTGGTCGATCCGCAGCAGCCTGGCGACTGGACCGAAACGCTGATCGAGTTCGGCGCGCTGGTTTGTCTGCCGCGATCACCGGACTGCCCGGACTGCCCGGTTCAGGATTTGTGTGAGGCTCGACAGCGCGGTTTGGAGGACAGCCTGCCGGTACGTTCGGGCAAAAAGTTGCTGCCTCATTACGATGTGACGGCGGCCGTGATTCGCCGGCCTGATGATGATCGAGTGTTAATTGCGCAACGGCCGCTGGATGGCATGCTAGGCGGTTTGTGGGAATTTCCGGGCGGCAAACGCCAATCGGACGAGAGTTTGCCCGAATGTTTGCGCCGCGAAATTCGCGAAGAACTGGGTATTGAAGTAGAGGTGGATGAGCCGTTGGTTAGCCTTAGACACAGCTACACCCATTTCAAGATTACGTTATATGCCTATCACTGCCGCTTAGTTAGCGGCGATCCCCAAACTCTCCAAGTGGCCGACTGGCGGTGGGTTACGTTGGCTGAGCTTGATGACTATGCCTTCCCCAAAACTGATGAGAAAATCATTAAGGCGCTGCGCCAATAGATCCCCCCTGCTTGTAGTAACCGCTTTAGCGGGGAAACTCACAGAAACGGCCAAAGCCATTACTACGAACTAAGGGACGATTATGGCCTATTAGTGGAGCAGCGGTAGAGTGACAACCCGATGGCTTTGCCCCTGCTTTTTGGCCAGCAGAAAATCTCGATGATTCAGTAACACCGTTTTCACGGTTCTCAATAAAAAACCGGGATCGAACGGTTTGCCGACATAAGCCGCGATCTCTCTTTCAACATCACCGACAACTTGGAGCATGCGCAGTTGGTCGGCGCTGTTGACCCGGGCCGAAACAATGATGACCGGCATTTTGGCCAGCGCCGGGTGGCGGCGAATGCGGCGCAGCAGGTTCAGTCCATCGAGGCCGGGCATCATAACATCTAAGATCAGCAGGTCCGGTTTCTCGCGCCGGGCTAAATCCAACCCCTCTTCTGGCCGGGTGGTCCGCAGGATGCGAAAACCGGCTGGCTCCAGCGACAGCCGGATCAGGTTCAAAATATCCTTTTCATCATCGATGACTAAAATCTTAATCTCATCAGGCCACACATTCCAGGTCGGTGACGCTTCATTTATCTGACTCATGGCAATTATCCTTCTCTTCGCTCGAATAGATGGCGTATGGTATACTTCGGGTCTATTAACCCTGCGGGAGCAATCCTAAATTAAGATTAGGCTTAATCCGGCTAAAGTGTAAAAGAATTTCATAGCTAATCTATTAGAATTGTAAAGGAAATTAGTTAATGTTACTTGGTGCTCATGTATCGGTGGCCGGCGGTGTTGATACGTCGTTTCAAAGAGCGGTCGAACTGAACTCTACGGCCTTTCAAATCTTTACCAAATCCAATCGTCAATGGAAGGCCAATCCGCTTAAACCGGAGGAGATCGAACGCTACCACCAGCAGCAGGCCGAAACCGGGATTACGCCGGTTATTTGCCACGCCAGCTATCTACTTAACCTGGGTACGGCGGATGACGCCGTCTGGCATAAGTCGATTGAGGCGCTAATTGTTGAGCTAGAGCGATGCGAACTGTTGAAAATCCCGTATCTGGTCATTCATCCGGGCGCCCATCTCAAGGCCGGTGTCGAGGCCGGTCTGGCCCGTGTGTCTCAAGGCTTGGATATCGTACACGAGCGGCTGCCTGGGTTTCAGGTGAAGGTCGCTGTTGAAATTACCGCCGGCCAAGGCACAACGCTCGGCTCCACTTTCGCCGAGATCAACCAGATCATCGTCGCTTGCCAGCAGAGCGAACGGCTGGCCGTTTGCTTCGACACCTGCCACGCCCTGGCCGCGGGCTACGAATTTCGGACGCCGGAGAGTTACCAGGCTATGATCGATACCTTTGATCAGATTGTTGGTCTTGACCGGCTAACCGTCATTCACGTCA
>JAGRCC010000264.1 GCA_020433785.1 Anaerolineae bacterium | reverse complement strand
TCCGCACCTTATTCTTTTACGGGGTGATGGCTATCGGCGCGCTGCCGGTGCTGAGCAATTTGTATCGCCTGATGGCCAGGGGTCTGATAGCCTTGGTCGGCGGCTCGCTGCCCGATTACTACCCGTACAACTTAACCATCGCCGAAAATATCGCGGCCATTCTGGTCTGGACGGTGATCTGGCTGTATTTGTGGCGGGAAACCCGGCTAAGTTCAAACTGGCAGGCCATTTCCACCCAATCCATAAACCTGGGCCTGCGCCGGTTGTATTTGCTGGGCTTTTCGCTGGGCGGGTTGGCGATGGTTACCTGGGGTGGAGTCAACCTACTGCAAGCGCTCATGCGGGCGGTGGATGGCATCGGCTGGCGGACACTGGTGGCCGCTTCCTGCGCTCAATTGTTGGTGGGGACGGCCATCTGGGTGGTCCATTGGGCTATTTTGCAGCGGGCCTTCCGCAGCGGCCAGCCGGCCGAAGAGCGCTCGGTGCTGCGCAAGATTTATCTCTACCTGGCTGTGTTTGTCTATGCCGTCATGGCCTTGAGTAGTGGTACCCTGCTGCTCAAGCGGCTGCTGGAACTGGCCCTGGGCGGGGAACCCTCGCCCGACCCGCTGCTGTGGCAGTTGAGCACCCCCGTGCCGCTGCTGGTCGTTGGGGCGCTGTTTTGGACGTACCATCGCTATATCCTGACCCAAGACGCGGCCCAAGCGCCAGAAGCGCCGCGCCAGGCCGGCGTCCGGCGGGTGTACGGCTACCTGGTGGCCTCTTTGGGTTTAACCACCCTGCTGACCGGCGTCGCCGGCCTGCTGACGCTGATCATCGATGTCCTGACCTCGCCGGCCGATGTCGGCTTGAGTTTCTATCGCGGCGACGTGGCCCTGTTTGTGGCCCTGACCCTGGTGGGAACGCCGGTCTGGCTGATGCCCTGGCGATCATTGCAGCAGCGAGCCACCCGGCCGGTCGAGACGGGTACAGCCCACGAGACGGCCGAGTATCGGTCATTGGTGCGGAAAATCTATCTGTACTTGTTTATTTTTATGGCCGCGTTGGTCATCTTTGGCAGCGCCGGCTGGTTTGTGTTCCACATTTTAACCGCCTTGCTGGGGGCCGACCTACCCGACGATTTTCTAACGCAGGTGTTGAACGCCCTGGTCATCTCGCTGCTGGCCGCCGGGGTGTGGCTGTACCACTGGTGGGCCATCCGGCTCGACGGCCAGCTAGACAGCCGGGCGCGGGCTCAGCGCATGGCCGAAATTGCCGTGGCCGTCATCGACGGCGGCGAGGGCCAGTTGGGGCAAACTCTCCTGCGCCAGTTGCAGCAAGCGCTGCCCGGCATCCAGCTTAAACCGCTGGGCCTGACGCCCCAGGCCACCGCCGCCATGACGGGCCAGCCTTTTGCCCCGGCCGAACTCGACCGCGTGGGCTATATTACCGGTTCGTGGCAGTCACTCGCCGCCGGCGCGGTCGAACCGGCCGTCGCCGCCAGCCCGGCGATGAAATTCGTCATCCCGCTGGCCCAAGCCGGCTGGCTGTGGGCCGGGGTCAAGCCTGAGCCGGTCGAAGCCTACGCCCAGCAAATCGCCCGGGGCATCGAGCAGTCGATTGAAGGTGAGACGGTTGACCTGGCCGGCGGCTTTGAAGCCGGCACCTGGATAGCCGCTGTGCTGGGTGTAATGTTGTTTTTGGTGGTCGGCGGCGGACTGCTCCTGTTTGTGCTATCTATAATGTGATGGCTATTTGGCTAGCTCAAGTTACCTGGCTTGGTAACTTGAGCTGCCTAATTAGGAAACTCTCGTTGTCTAACTAGGGAAGTTGCGTTGTCTAGCTAGGTAACTTGAGCTATCTAATTAGGAAACTCTCGTTGTCTAGCTTGGCAACTGGTGCTGTCTAGCTAGACAACGAGAGTTTTCTAATCGTGGAACTCGCACTGTCCAAATGAATGGCCATTACGGACAAAGGGACGTTTTACCCTAATCGGTAATAATATTGCTTGTCGGTTCTTTTTTCTTAGCCATTTTTGCGTAAGTCCTGACGCATTTAAGTGAAAATTGAGTCTTGATTGAGCCATATATGCTAAAACTGTATTGTCGTAACTCTACTCTAATTGCTCTAAACGAAATTTTGCCTGTAAATTGAACCAGGCCGAATTAGGGTAAAACTCCAGACAATGGAGCGAGACTTTGTCAACAGTAATCGATTAACTTGCCCCTCCAGGAATTTGGCTTAACCCAACAGAAAAAGGAGAAAGATGACAATGGCTATAACGATAGACGAATTTAACGTTGGACAGAAATCCGGGCCGCTGATGGATGTCACACTACCCCCCGGCTACACGGACTACAGAGAAGATGTGAGCATACTCGGCGGTAGCCGACTCATGAAGCTGACAATCCATCACAATCCTTTCGAAACGCCCACCAATCTTGATGTCTCCGCGGGACACCTCAAATTATCTACGGGTGCCGGACAGTTCCTTGGTCTTCAGTTGCTCTACGGTGTTTCAGAAGATTACCGTATAAGATCACTCGCCGGCCGTGGTGTCGGTGACTTCCGATCCTTTGGCAGCGCCTTACGAACTAACTTTTGCTGTGGCGTGGGTAAGGATATAAACGTCACTTATGCTGTCACTGTGTACACGGCTAGCGGCGCCATTGCCACATACGTCGAAAATGTTCATCCAAAACCCCATGAACCCACCAGCGTAGATTTTCCATTTGAGCGGTTCGAAACTCTCGGCGGTAGTTCTCATGCGGCAGATTTCTCCGCAGTAACCTCTTTATACTTAGGTATCGACACATGGGGCGATTTTGTAATCAACTCGATTGAAATAGTTTGACGTCTCTACATCAATGTTGCCGTCAATTACATAAGCAGTGTCTCTTTTGGTATATTAGACCGAACTGAGGTAAAATGCGCTTCCGGTGTGGAACTGCTTGGTCTCTTAATGCCTTTTTCCCCTGATAATGAAATGCAATAAGGATTTCAGTGTAGAAGTCACTTATGACCTTAGAGAACAACTTTACAAATTCTTTGAATTCCGAAGCGGCAACCGTGGATGACTCTCAATTACTAAATTCTGCCTGGGATAGTGAAAAAGGGCTAAAACTCATTTTAGAGTCGGCTCCTATGGCCATCGTTACGGTCGATTATTCGGGGCGCATTCTTTTTGGTAATACTAAACTGGCGGAGATGTTTGGCTATGCCGAAAATGAGTTGATCGGCCAGCCGGTCGAACTGCTCATCCCCGAGCGCTTCCGCCAGTCGCACGTGGGATATCGAGACGATTACGTGCAGCACCCCCACAACCGGCCCATGGGCATCGGGTTGGAACTGCTGGCCCGCCATAAAAACGGTACGGAGTTTCCCATTGAAGTGGGCCTAAGTACCGTTCGTATCACTCACGAGCAAGTCACCATTGCCACAATCTACGATGTCACCTTACGCAAGCGCTCCGAAGAGGAACTGGAGCGGCGCGTTGAAGAGCGAACCCACGAACTTGAGCGCCGTCGCCAGGTGGCCGATGGTCTCCGCGACATCTTGACTACTCTCAACTCCAACCGTTCGTCCGGGGAAATATTGAACTACATCGTCGCCCAGGCCAGCCGCCTGCTCCATGCCGATGCCAGCGCCATCTACCGGCTGCACGATGATCAAGAACTAAGTCTAGTCATTCAAACCAGTCATGGCCTGCCCGATGATTACATTGCTTGGGGCAAACGCGGTCTTGATCAAGGCATCAACAGCCAGGCTGTTTTAACTCACCAGCCCGTCGCCATTTCCGATTTGGCTCAATATATCCACCTTGGCAGTGACCCGGACAGCGAAGCCCGTTGGGAAGTTTTGCTGGCCCACGGTTACCACGCGGTGCTGGCTGTTCCGCTTGTGCTTAAGGACGATGTTTACGGCAGCTTAGTCCTGTATTACAACGAACCCCGCCCGTTTCCCAAAGAGTCTATCGATCTGGCCGTTAGCTTTGCCGACCAGGCCGCCTTAGGTATCGAAAACGCCCGGCTGCGAACCCAGGTCGAACAAGCCGCCATCGTGGCCGAACGCAACCGGCTGGCCCGTGATCTGCACGACTCGGTCACCCAAACCCTTTTCTCGGCCAGCCTGATCGCCGAAGTGCTGCCGAAACTATGGCATCGCCGGCACAGCGAAGGCGAACGCCGCCTGGAAGAGCTGCGCCAACTGAC
>JAGRCC010000263.1 GCA_020433785.1 Anaerolineae bacterium | reverse complement strand
TGGCAAAGCGGAAAACCAGCAGATTCTGCACGGTTTCTTTGCCCAGATAGTGGTCGATGCGGTAAACCTGGTCCTCGTGAAACACGTGATGAACGTCGTGGTTGAGTTCCATGGCTGAGGCCAGATCATGGCCAAACGGCTTTTCGATGATGATGCGCCGCCAGTGGCCGTCCGGCTCAACGGCCAACCCGGCCTGGCCCAACTGCTTGATGATCGGGGCATATAGGACCGGCGGTGTGGACAGATAGAATAAAATATTGCAGCCGCCGCCGACCTGCTCATCGATTTGACCTAAGAGCGCGCAGAGGCCGTCATACGTGGCGGCATCATCGTATTCACCTTGATGATAATGGATGTTATTAGCAAAATCAGCCCAGCGGTCGCAATCTGTGGGTTTTAGGCGGCCGTGGCTGTCGATACCTTCGTGAATTTTTTGGCGAAACGTGTCGTTGTCCATTTCGGTGCGGGCCACGCCAACCACGCTGAATTGGTCGGGCAGCAGTTTTTCGCAGACCAGGCTAAACAAGGACGGCATCAATTTACGCCGGGTGAGATCGCCTGACGCCCCGAAGATAACCACGACACAGGGGTCAGGCACTTGCCGGATGCCGCTGCGGTTAAAGTCAACTGGACTCACGGGCTATTCTCCTATCCAATTGGCATGGAAGCTGCCGGGTTGGTCGACGCGCTCGAATGTGTGCGCTCCGAAATAATCCCGCTGCGCCTGGATCAGGTTGGCCGAAACCCGCGCCGAACGATAGGCATCGAAGTAAGCCAGCGAGGCGCTCATGGCTGGAACCGGGGTTCCCAAATCGATAGCCGTTTTGACCGCAAAACGCCAATCGGCCTGGCGACTCTCAACCGCCTCTTTAAATTGCTGATCCACCAGCAGGTTAGGCAAGCTGGTATTGCGGCGATAAGCGTTAGTAATATCGTCCAGCAGTTCGGCCCGGATAATACAGCCCGCCCGCCAGATCCGGGCAATCTCGCCCAAATCCAGATTGTAGTTGTACTCTGCCGAGGCGGTTTTCAATAGAGCCATACCCTGCGCATATGAGCAAATCTTCGAGGCATAGAGCGCCGCCCGCACCGCGTTGATCAACTGCTGTCGGTCGCCGTCGTAGCGGGTTTGGGGGCCGGTCAGGATTTTTGAGGCAGCCACGCGCTCCTCTTTGATCGATGAGATGATCCGGCCATCGACCGCCGCGGTGATGGTCGGAATAGCCGAGCCGATGTCCAGCGCGTTTTGGCTGGTCCATTTGCCGGTGCCTTTTTGGCCGGCTTTATCCAAAATCAGATCAACCAACGGCTGGCCGGTTTCGTCATCGAATTTAGTAAAGATATCGGCCGTAATTTCGATCAGGAAAGAGGATAGTTCGCCGGCGTTCCACTCACTGAAAATTTGGTGAAACTCCTCCGGCGACGGATCGAGCGCGGCTTTGAGGATGGCGTAGCTTTCGGCGATCAGCTGCATATCGCCGTACTCGATGCCGTTGTGCACCATTTTGACGTAGTGGCCCGCGCCGCCCGGTCCGATGTAGGATACGCAAGGCGCGCCGTCGGCGGGTGCTTTGGCCGAGATAGCGATGACCAGCGGCTCAATGATGGCGTAGGCTTCGCGGGTGCCGCCGGGCATCAAGCTGGGGCCGTGCCGTGCCCCCTCTTCGCCGCCGGAGACCCCCATGCCGATGAAGCGCAGATTGGCCGCTTCCAGGTCTTTGGCCCGCCGTTCCGTATCGGGGAAGAAGGAGTTGCCGCCATCGATGATGATGTCGCCGGGATCGAGCAGCGGTTTGAGCTGCTCGATCACCGTATCGACCGGCGCGCCGGCTTTGACCATAATCTGAATCGTGCGCGGTCGTTCTAAACTTTCAACAAATTCTTCCAGGCTGTGGGTGGCGGTAATCGATTTATCTTTCGCTTCGCCGGCCATAAATTCGTCGGTCTTTGAGGCGGTACGGTTATAAACGGAGACGCTGAAACCGTGGTCAGCCGCATTAAGAACCAGGTTCTGGCCCATCACGGCCAGTCCGATTAAGCCATATTGGTTTTTTGCCATAGTAAGTTCTCCTTGAGCAGGTTTTATTTACATGGGTTGGTAGGAGTTACAGATAGTCTCTCTTCTCTATGATAAATGGGCTGCATTATGTGGAAATTATCGAACCGTTACGAGAAAATTACAAGGCGGAAGCAGTGTGGATTGTAGCATAGAAAGAATAAAATCGAAATTATGGTGCAAATGCGATCAGGCTCACCCGGCTATAACATATTTGGAGGCTAATTAGCCTGTGTTATAATGCGTTCAAATTTTTGCTCGTTTAAATCTAAAGCAATTGGGGGCAATTGGATAGTTGGCTGGTTGGTTAGTTGACTAGGGACTCATAACCAACAACCCAACAATCCAACCATCTCCCCAACTAACTATTTTAGAGGAGAGGGCCGTGAAGCTCGAAGATTTTACGATTGGTATCGAAGAAGAATATCAAATTGTTGATCCCGAAACACGACATCTAACATCCTACATTTCCGAGATGTTGGATAAGGGAGCTGTCGTCTTTCGGGATCAAGTTAAGCCAGAGTTTCTTCAGTCACAAATAGAAGTGGGCAGCCAGATCTGTCGCGATGTAAAAGAGGCCCGGCAAGAAGTTACCCGGTTGCGACGGCTGGTCAGTGACATCGCTCACGAAAACGATCGCCGGATTGTGGCCGCCGGCACTCACCCTTTTTCACAATGGAAAGACCAGGCGGTGACCGACCGGGAGCGGTACAAAGGGCTGGAGAAGGATATGCAGATGTTGGCCCGCCGGCTGCTGATCTTCGGGATGCACGTCCACATTGGCATTCCTGATCCTGACCTGCGGATCGATGTCATGAATCAAATGACCTACTTTGTCCCCCACATTTTCGCCCTGTCCACCTCTTCCCCCTTTTGGTTGGGCCATCCGACCGGCTTAAAATCTTATCGCAGTGTCATCTTTGAAGATTTGCCCCGCACCGGACTACCGCAATATTTCGAGTCGGCCCAGGATTACGAGCGCTATGTCGATATTTTGGTCAAAACTCACTGCATCGAAGAGCCGACCAAAATCTGGTGGGATATCCGGCCTCACCCTAAATTCCCAACGCTTGAATTCAGAATGTGCGACTGCACCACAAAAGTTGATGAGGTGGTTGCCATTGCAGCGGTTATTCAAGCCGTGGTAGTCAAGCTGATTCAGCTTAGAAAATCCAATCAATCGTGGCGTATCTACCGCCAAGCCTTAATTGCCGAAAACAAATGGCGGGCCACTAAAAACGGGGTCGAAGGCAAACTGATCGATTTCGGGAAACGCCGGGAAGTGCCTTATCGGCTGCTGGCTGAAGAGCTGCTCGAAATTGTGGATAGTGTGGTCGATGATTTAGGCTCGCGCTCGGAGATTGATTACATCAACACCATTCTCGAAGAGGGGACCAGCGCCGATAGACAAATACGCACCTATAAGGAAACAGGCAGCTTGGAAGCGGTGGTCGATATGCTGATTGAAGAGACCATGTTGGGCTGTTAAGGCTTGGTGGTGAACTCATAAAAAAAGTGCTGCTCATAAAGAGACAGCACTTTTCTTGATCCCGCTGAACCGTGTGCAATCTAATTGCCTTTGAACCTGCTCTAGGCAGGTGGGTGCCCGAATAGAAGTTTCTGCCTTGCCCTTACGCAGGCTACCGCATCCCCTCTAAAACGAAAGCTCCCATATCGTTAAATGTTGGCTCAAGACGCATAGAACATCACGCGAGCAGCAGGACCATAAAGAAAGTTTAACATGTATGATTTATATTGACAAATGGGCCATTCGCCCCGTCGGATCAGATTGCCACGATTGCAGGATCTTCATGTAGTTGGCCCGTTCAAAAACCGACGGCTCAGCCACATACTGCTGGCTCATACTGCCCTGCATTTCCACCACCGAGGTATACTCGCGTTCTTCCATCCAGATGGTCATCTCTTGCAGGATTTCGTCGATCCGGTCCAGGCCATGGTGCAGCAACTCCGAAGCCATCATGGTGACCTTGGCCCCGGCCATCATCCCTTTAAGGACATCTTCGTGGTTATGAACACCGGTGGTGATGGCGAAATCGACCGGTACCCGTCCGTATAAAATGGCCACCCAACGCAGCGGCAGGCGCATTTCATTCGAGTTGCTCAAGACCAGATGGGGCACCACTTCCAGATTCTCGATATCGAAATCAGGTTGGTAGAACCGGTTGAACAGGACCAGGGCGTTGGCCCCGGCTTCGGCCAGCCGAAACGTCATGTGGGCGGTGGCGCTAAAGTAAGGGTTCAGCTTCATGGCCACCGGAATCGAGACGCTACTTTTAACATCGCGCAAAACGTCGATATACATCTGCTCCACTTCCGCGCCGGACATGCCGATGTCGGTCGGGATGAAATAGGTATTCAACTCCAAGGCATCGGCCCCGGCTTCCTCGATCTTCTTGGCGTATTCAATCCAACCGCCGCTCGAAACCCCATTCAAACTACCGATGATCGGAATCTCCGTCACCTCTTTGGCCCGCCGCAGAATTTCCAAATAACTGTCCGGGCCTACTTTATAATTCTCCAGATCCGGGTAATAATCCAAGGCTTCGGCGAAACTCTCGATATTGTAGCTGAGGTAATGATCCAAAATTTGGCTCTGATAATTGATCTGTTCTTCAAACAGCGAGTACATCACTACAGCTGAAGCGCCGGCATCTTCTAATCGACAAATCCCCTCCACTGTTTCAGATAAGGGTGAAGCCGAAGCCACGACCGGGTTTTTAAGAGTCATGCCCATATACGTTGTTGTTAAATCTATCATCGTTTTCCTCTTCTTCGATTGGATAGTTAGTTCTCAGTGAGAGCCAATAGGCCCCCACTGAGAAGCGGGGTTTTATTGATTGGCTAACTCATTATATTTTTCCCAGCGGGCATTAACCGCCGCTTGGGCTTCAGCTAAGAGTTCTTCTGCTCGCTGCGGATCGCTTTGCAGCAGCATGCGGTACCGGTTCTCATTGTAAATGTAGGTTTTCAACGGAATTTTCGGCGCTTTGGAGTCAAGCTGCATCGGGTTTTTGCCTTCGGCCTTCAAGCGCGGGTCATAGCGATACAACGGCCAGTGGCCTGATTGAGTCGCCAGATTTTGCTGCTCTAAGCCCTTGGCCATGTTGATGCCGTGAGCGATACAGTGGCTGTAGGCAATAATTAGCGACGGTCCATCGTACGACTCGGCTTCCAGGAAGGCCTTGACCGTTTGCATGTCGCTGGACCCCATCGCGATCTGGGCGACGTAGACGTGGCCGTAGCTAACGGCGATCATCCCCAAATCTTTTTTGGCGGTCGGTTTACCGCTTGCGGCAAATTTAGCCACCGCCGCCAGCGGAGTCGATTTTGACGACTGGCCGCCGGTGTTCGAGT
>JAGRCC010000262.1 GCA_020433785.1 Anaerolineae bacterium | reverse complement strand
CTTTTTTGGACATCTCTGCTCTCCTATTGAGTTGTAATAGCTGCGCAGCAATAAAAAAGCCCCGCAGCGGAAGCCGCGAGGCCGAGAGAGCACAAGACGTGCGCCAAGTCTATGGTAGAGCATCTACCACGATGCTATAGCGTCGTCCCGGCCCAGCAGGGTCCAAGCGACTTCATGGTTAAAAAATTTGAAATTTTTTACACTGTTCACTGCTGGCATACTGCCAGTCAATGACGTTGATATTATATCACAACTGTCAAATTTTTAGATAATTTATCCGACTTATATAAAAATCAAACTATTCAATAGGTGACCGTCACTTTTTTTCAAAAATGAACATTCATTTAACCTAAACAAGTCGATTTACGCGTCTAAATGATTGTCACCTTGTTCTTGTTTTATTGATGACTGAAAATCAACTCACGCTAATAATAACGGAAATTTGAATTTTGCACACCAGTTGTTTGGACAGGAGTCTAGCTGGTATCTCGACGAGTTTTAGCCTGGCTGAATGACCAGGTGGTCCACTTAGCTCGCTTTCTGTTGAATCGTCGATGACGTTTCTTCGCGAGCCGACAGCATTTTGTTCAGGGCGCTCATATAAGCCCGCGCGCTGGCGACGATAATATCGGTGCTGGCGCCGTGACCGCTGTAGGTACGGATAATCTGAGCGCCGGTTTGCGGGTTGGTAGTGAAGCCCTGGCCATCTTCGGGTTGAATACGAATAGTGACCTCACCGATGGCGTCGATCCCTTCGGTGACGGCCTGGACCACAAACTCGGTCAGTACGTTGGGGACCTGGACAATGCGGTTGATCGCTTTGTAAACCGCATCGACCGGCCCGGTGCCAATCGCGGCATCGATCTG
This sequence comes from Anaerolineae bacterium, assembly GCA_020433785.1. The sequence goes on along the minus strand of JAGRCC010000262.1, from coordinate 1,259 downwards.
TTCGAGACCATGCGGATCGGTTAAACTGACGGTCGCCGTGGCCGATATTTGGTCGCCACACGAGACGTGAACGTTGTTAAGTTTCCAGATTTCGCGCGGCTGGTAGAATTCATCGGTAATAATGGCTTCGATATCGGCGTCGGTGACGACCTTCTTTTTATCGGCAATGCGCTTGAAACGGGTAAAGGCCTGATTGAGGGCGTCTTCGCTCATGTCGGCGTAGCCTAACTCATCCAGTCGGGTTCGAAAGGCATGCCTGCCGGAATGTTTGCCCAGTACCAGGGCGCTGGCGCTCAAGCCGACAGTTTCCGGACGCATAATTTCATAGGTGGTATGATGCTTCAACATCCCGTCCTGGTGAATACCGGCCTCGTGGGCGAAGGCGTTGGCTCCAACGATAGCTTTGTTGGGCTGGATGGGCATGCCGGTATAGGCGCTGACCATGCGGCTGGTGCGGATAAGTTGGGTGGTGTCGATATCGGTTTCGACCACAAAGTTCTGCGGGCGGGTATGGATCGCCATGACCACCTCCTCCAGGCTGGTGTTGCCGGCCCGCTCGCCGATTCCATTGAGCGTCACTTCCACCTGGCGCGCGCCGTTCCGCACCCCGGCCAACGTGTTGGCCGTGGCCAGCCCCAAATCATTATGACAGTGGGTTGACCAGATGACCTGATCTCCGCCGGGCGTATGCTCAACCAAATAGTTAATTAGCCAGCCAAATTCATCGGGCGTGGTATAGCCGACCGTATCGGGAATGTTGAGGGTCGTGGCCCCGGCTTTGATGGCCTCGCCCAACACCACCGTCAAGAACTGGGGATCGCTGCGCCCGGCATCCTCCGGCGAAAATTCGACGTCATCGCACAGGCTTCTGGCATGGGTAACGGCCCGGATGACCTGCTCAATGCACTCTTCGCGGTCGATCTTTAATTTGTGTTGCAAATGAATGTCGCTGGTGGCTAAAAAGGTGTGAATTCGATGGCGTGGCGCGGCCTTAACCGCTTCATAGGCCCGATCGATGTCGACTTGATTGGCCCGGGCCAGCCCGGCGATGGTCATAGGTTGGCCACTTTTGCGCCCCTCAGTGAGCGGACCAACCTCGACGGCAATACGGCGTACGGCCTCAAAGTCACCGGGCGAGGCAATGGGAAAGCCGGCCTCGCAGACATCGACGCCAAGGCGGGAAAGCTGCCGCGCGATCTCTAATTTTTCATCCATGTTGAGCGTAGCGCCGGGTGATTGTTCGCCGTCGCGGAGGGTGG
>JAGRCC010000023.1:17128-17597 GCA_020433785.1 Anaerolineae bacterium | reverse complement strand
ACGAGTTTTGCCACGACCATTTTCGACGTTTTACTCCTTTTTGAGCCTAAATTGCGGGTGGCGCTGGGCGTCTACAATGGGAATGGCTCGTAGTAACCGCTTTAGCGGTCAAATTTAACGGCTGAACCGTCACTACGAACAATCACATTACCCGGACCCAGTGCCTACTGTAAGAGAAAAGCGTTACAAAGTAGAAGTTTGGAGCAAGACACGCGCCCCACCGTTGAAAAGAAAAGAGCGCAGCCATGTCTTTCCCGCTGCGCTCTTGAAGGCGTCCGGTACGATTAGATGTGGCTGCCGGACGCCGATTTAGATCGGTTGCTCTCCCCTGTTTTGGCCCTTACGACCACCACCAATCACCACCATTATTATGGTGATGATCATCGTGATGCGAGCCTTTCTTGCTGCCTTTATTGCGCGATTCACCGTAACCGGCGTTGTAGCCGTCATTGTAAGCCTTGTTGGGGTC
>JAGRCC010000023.1:12546-17052 GCA_020433785.1 Anaerolineae bacterium | reverse complement strand
TTTTGTGGGGTTCATTATTTTTGACTCCTTAATTTGAATGGGTAACGTAAACACATCATCAATCGAGCTCATACCGGTGACGGGCGGCGATCATGGCGATCAAATTGATCCTGGTAATCGTTCCAGCCGTTGCGATAGCCGGCATACCACTGCGGTTCGCACGGGTCTCCCAACGCGCCGGCCTTGAGGTTGGTTTTAACCTTCAAGGATTTGATCTTTTGTTGGGTTACTGCCTTCATTAGGATCTCCTTTCAATACGTTGAATAAAATTATTACAAACAGGCCCAACCAAACCGCGTTAGACCTGGTTTGTTATCTAAGTTTAGGGCAAAACCGTATAGGTGTTGGTCGTTACCCCGGAAAAGTGGGTCGTCAAAATTTGGTCGCGGCCATTGAGGCGCACGGTGTCGGTCAACACGGCTGTGCCTAAATCGGCCCATTTAAGATTGACCCCTCGCAGGGTAACGCCGGCCAAATAGGCGCCTTGTAAATTGGCCCGGGTCAAGCTGACGCCGTTAATCTGGGCCGTTTCTAATTGCTGCGGTTGAGGTTCTCGGCGAATACCGGCCAGGACCGCTTCACTTAAATCGGCTCCGGTTAAGATGGTGCCCTGCAAGGCGGCGGCTGTGAGCACTGCACGTGACATACGGGCCTGGTCCAGATAAGCGCCGGCCAGATTGGCCCCATAAAAATTGGCGCCGCGCAGATCGGCCTGCCGAAAATTGACGTTGGCCAAATCGGCAAAACTCAAGATGGCGCCGTCTAAGTTGGTCCGGCTCAGATCGGCGCTGTGCAGATTAGCCCGGCTCAAATTGGCGCCATTCAGATCAGCTTGATATAGATTGGCGCCGGTTAAGACGGCCTCTTGCAAATCGTTACCGCTCATCTGGCTCCCGGTTAGATTGGCTCCGGACAGGTTAGCCCGGCTTAAATCGGCCCCATTCAATTTGGCCCGGCTGAGATCACTGCCAATTAAGCGGGCTTGCCTTAAAATCGCTCCATCGAGTTTAACATTGCTCAAGGTAACCCGGCTCAAGATCGCCTCGGTTAAATTGGCCGCACTTAAATCAGCGCCGGCCAACTGCACGCCGATGAAACTGGCCCCGCGTAAATCGGCCCCGGTCAAATTCGCCCCGGATAAGTCCGCCCCATCGAGCCGGGCGTCACGTAAATTCGCCCCGCGTAAATCCGCAAATTGCAGATTGGCATCGATCAGAACCGCCCGGGTTAAGTTGGCCTGGCTCAAATCGGCCTGTCTAAAACTAACGCCGCGCAGGTCTCGGTTACGCAGGTTCTCGCCGTTGCAATTCGGCGCGCACGCATTGGGTCTGTTCTGATAGGAAACCAGTGCCATTATGGCTATTAGAATCAAGCCCAGCAGGATGAGCGTTGTGGGTCTGGTCATAATAAATGCATCTTTTCGCGTACTTAGAGACTGTTTTAAAAGCCTTCAGGGGTCCACAGATAAACACAAATGGTCACAGATATGATCAAAACTTAGATAAAAATCTGTGAATATCAGTGTAAATCTGTGGACAACTCTTTAAACTCCCACCTTTAAAACAGCTTCTCAATTTGAATTCACGGTTCATCAATCACCCGCTCATCCCAACCCGGCATCGGAAAGATCATCTGCCCCGTTTGATCTTCAGCCGGAGACACAATCACCAACCGGCCTTGAATGACCTGGGCAATCAACGGCGGATGATAATTCTGGCCGGTGCTGTCAAATTTGATCGGACCAAACAACGTGTCGGGCAAATCTAACGCCTGGAGCGCATCGCGTACCCGTGTCCGGACGTCGGCCATATTATTCCAATCCAGCGGCTCCGATTGAGAAGCCAATTCCACCGCCTGAGCGGCTAGCATCACATTGACGTAGGCATTGACGCTCCGGTCACCCGGCGCTACCCCGTAGCGCGTTTGAAAGCGGTCGCTGAACTCCTGGGTGGTCAGGCCATCGGCCGCGTGCCAACTGGCGCTGTCAGACCAATCCAGGGTTACCAGAAAATAGTCGGCATACGGACTGCTGAGAAACTGGGCCGAGGTAAACGCCCCGGCATTGGATAGAAATAGCTGCGGGCTGAATTCGATTTCCCGGTTCTGCTTCATCAATAATAGGGCATCACTCAGTTGGTCCGCCGATAACAGCACGAAATCGGGTTCGGCATTTTGCACCCGCTTCAATAACGGTCTGAGATCCGCAGCCGGCGGTGCAAACGCTTCGACCGCTACCAGGCTGATCCCCTCCTCCTTCGCATAATAGGTCACCGCCTGGGCAAAAGCCTGACCAAAGACCGTGTTTTCATAGACCACGGCCAACGAAGCGGGTTCATCTTCAGGCCGTAGGGTCAAGGTATACTCGATTAACGCCTTGACCGAGTTATCTAAGCGGCCGGTGGTGCGAAAGACCCATTCCGAACCGAGACTGGTCACTAAATCGTTAGCGGCATTATGGGCCAGCAGCGGTGTTTGATATTGACCGGCCAGCGGCACCAACGGCAGCGTGACCGCACTGGCAAAGGAGCCGATGACGAGCGGCGCCCGATCCTGCTCAACTAACTCTCGGAAAGCGGCCATGCCGTCGGCCGCGTTCGAGGCATCATCTCGGGTCACCAGAACCAGGGAACAGCCAATGACTCCTCCCGCTGCGTTCAGGTCATCTCGAGCCATTTCGTAACCGCGCACCAGTTCAACCGCCCGGTCGGCAAAGCCGCCGCTCAACGATGTGATGACCCCAAATTTGACCTCACACCCGGCTCCCGACGAGGCGGCCGGGGTGGCTGTTATCGAAGCGGTCAGCCCCATATTTTGACAGCCGCTAAACCATAAGATAAGCAGACTCATCAACAGCCGATTTGACCAAACGGTGATCGGCAGCGGGCTTAATGAGCGCATGTTATTCCGCCAGAATGGCACAGGTGGGAATTTCAAATGTCTCCGGCCATTGGGTGGATTGGTCATAACGGCTGCCGCATAGATTGGCATCACGCGCTATTCTGGCCCGATCCGCTTCGTTCAGTTCAGTAATCACCGGATCGGTAATTGAGTCTACAATGAAATCGGCTACCGCCATGAGCGCCCCTTGCAGATTAGCGCCTCGCAGGTCAGCCCCTCCCAAATCGGCGCCGACCAGATTAGCCCCGGCTAAGTTGGCCTGCTTAAAATCAACGCCGGTCAAATTGGCCGCGTATAAGCTGGCCCCCGATAAATCCGCACTATTTAAATTGCTGCCGGTTAAATTGGTCAAATTCAGCCAGGCTCCCGGCAGCGAGGTTCTGACCAACAGCGCGCCCGACATATCCGCACCGCTCAACCAGGCCCCGTTTAAATTGGTATTGCTTAAATTACTGCCGCTCACATTGGCTTTGGCTAACCCGACGCCGGTCAGATCGGTGCTGGTTAAATTACCGCCAATCAGAGTGGCTTGAGTTAAGTTGCCCCCCCACAACCGGGCCAGGGTCAAGTCAGCGCCGGTCAAATTCGTGCCGGTCAAATTCGCGCCGGTCAGGTCGGCTCCGCCCAAGTTGGCCCCCCCCAGATTGGCTTTGGTTAAATCCACCCCCAGCAAAAGCGCCTGGTTCAAATCCGCGTTGGCTAAATTGGCCTCCACCAATCTGGCGCCGCTCAAGTCAGCCCCACTCAGATCGGCTCGGACCAGCAAGCTCCGGCGTAGATTGGCTTCCACCAGCTTTGTTTCAGATAAGCTGACCCCGCTCATATCCCGGCCGATTAGATCAGCCCCGATGCAATCAGGCGGGCAGCCCCACGGTAAATTGCCCCAGCAGCCGGGCAGAACCAGCAGCAGCACCAGCCAGGCCAGGTGTTTCATGGCGTTACCGTCAGCGATAGGGTGGGCGTCAAAACCTGGTTCAAGATGGTTTCGGATAGTTGAAGCGGGGTGGGCGTTGGCGTGGTCAACGTCGGCGTCAGGGGCGGTGTGGTGGACAGACCATCTTCGAGCGATGGCAGCGGCAGTAGATAGGGCGCGTTGTTGGGCACTAACATCACCTTGATCCCCGGCGACAACTTCTCAACGTAGCGATACATAATCAAATCCGGCCGCTTGTCCAACTCCGCCGCAATGACCCGCAGCGCCTGAGCTTCGGCTTCGGCGATGGTTTTGATACGGTCGGCCTCGCCAGCGGCCAACCGGCGAATCTGTTCGGCTTCGTATTCCCGTTCGATCGTCTTCTGTTCGGCCACCTGTTTTTGCTCGACGGTGGCGGCGTATTCGGGTGAAAAGGTAATATTGCGCAGTAGGAACCGGTCCATCACAAAGCCTTTGTCTTCCAGCGCGGTTCGAACCTCTTCAGACAGATCGCTTTCCAAATCCAGCCGTTTAGAGCTGTTGACTTCATTGACGGTAAACTGGGACACCTTGGTCCGAATCAAACCGCGCATCAATGGGCGAATAAAATCGTCGATATAACGATCCTGCCAATCGATGTGAATCTGAATAACCTGCTCGGCATCAATCCGAAAGATAACGGACGTATCCATTGA
>JAGRCC010000023.1:0-12477 GCA_020433785.1 Anaerolineae bacterium | reverse complement strand
GGCTTGCCGGACATGGTGTAGGTTTGGAAAAAAATGGGATAGTAATAGACCTGTTCCAGAAAGGGCACAATCCAGCGCAGCCCCGACCGCAGCGGCCGGTCGCGGTAACCCTGCGGCGACACCAATGACACCACTACCCCTACCTGTTGGGGTTCGATGAACACCAGGGCGTTACTCAGCAAGGTCAAAGCAATCGCCACCGACAAGAGCATCACCACCCGTCGCGTAACGAGGTGATTAAAGGCGGCGATGATGCCCCCTTGGCGAGTAACCCGGATAAAGTGGAGCACGATAAACAATGCCACAAAGATCCAGGTCATCGCGGCGATAATTTCAAGAGTTCGATCTAACAGCATAAGTCGTCGTCCATAAAGCTAACGATCGTGCATCAAATAACTTCTACATTTGAGTTAGGTAATTGGTAAATAGTAATTGGTAATTCAATCTCTAATTACCAATTACCAATTACTGTCCCCGAAATAGGAAGGTTATTTAAATCTTATTCCTAATAAAGCTAATCCTACGGATGGGCAATCACTACCAGCGTCGGCGCCCATTTAAGCGTACAGCGCAGCGCCCGCTCCAGATTTTCCGGGTCGAGCGCGCCGAAGCTTTCATCTAATATCATCACGTCGGCCTGCTGAAGCAAGGCCCGGGCGATGAACACCCGACTGCGCTCGCCGTGCGATAGCTGCCAGCCGCTTTCCCCTACCATTTGCTGCCAGCCGGACGGCATTCGCTCCAGCAGATCGCCCAGGCCCAATTCGTAGCACAGCGTTTCAGCCAGTGCCATATCTTCGGGTGTTGGCGGCCAGCGGCGTCCCAACAGCAGGTTAAAACCAAAAGTCTCGGTAAAGATATGGTTTTCGTGAAACTGGGGCGCGACGGCCACGTGTCGTCGCCATTCGGCGCTGCCCAGGCTGGCTTGATCGTAGCCCCATAGCATCAGCAGCCCAGACTCAGGTTGGCGCAGCCCGGCCAGCACCGCGGCCAGCGTCGTCTTCCCTCCGCCCGACGGTCCTTCGAGCAGCAGCCGGGCGCCAGGTAAGATTTGCAAATTAGCCTCTTGTACGGCCAGCCGCCCGTGAGGGCGATAGCGAAAGTTCACATCGCGCGCCAGCAACACCGCTGTTGGATCAGGCGGCCCGTTTTCCGCCGGAACGGGAGCCGCTTCCCCCTTCGGCCCCGGTTTTGACGCTGGTACAACAAAAAATGAGTGGGCCGGTTTATCTGTCTGCCGGCCGGCCGCTTGAAACAGCGGCTGAACTTGCTCCCACGATAGGCCCAACTGCACCGCCTGCTCAACACCTCGGGTGGCGGTGTTGAGGGCTTGAGACGCCAGCAAAACGCCGCCAAAAGTAATCGCTAGCTGGCCAACCGAGGCCGATCCGACGCCAAAAGCGTAAGCCAGGCCAATTACCAACCACCAACCGGCTAAATTGACCAGCCCCAGTCCCAGCCGGTCCCGCCGGGTCGATAATTCCAGATAGCGAGCCAAATCACGGTCTTCATCCACATGCCAATTTGGCATGGCTTCTTGAGCCAGCCGCGTTCGATGGCCGACCATCCGCTCGACCAAATCGTTAGTCATCCGGCGATAAATATCAACCCAGGTCTGGCTGTGCCGGTAGTAATACCCACTGTAGCTGATAATGACGACTAACCACAGCCACAACAGCCCCACTAGCGGCCAGCCGTTACCGCCTTGCCGTAAAACCCAACTGGCCGTGACCAGTTGAATTAGCGCCACCAGTACGGTTAGGCCGCCGTTCAGGGCCAGCATTTCAACCGCTTCCGACTCCATAATTCGGCCCAGAAACTGGCCCGTGCCCTGGTGACGGATATCGTCCGGCTTCAATTTAAGCGCACCATATAATAAGCGTTGTTTGAAAATTGCCCCGACGCCATAGGCGAATTGGCTTTGCGTCCAGGCCACCAACAGTTGAAACGGGATGGCCGTGAACAACAGCAGCGCCCAGGCGACCAACCAGGCCCACTCGAACTGGCCGGTCAGCGCTCCCCGGCCGATGATCCACCAGGATCCTACCGTTAGCCCTTGCAGCACCAGCGACGCGCCGAGTAAAAGCAGCGGGTACCGCCACAACCGGTTATGGCGTGCTTGTCGCCACAAACTGGCCCCCGGCGAAGGTCGCAGCAGCCAGCCGACCTCAAGCGGCTGCCCGCCCAGTTGTTCGTGCAACAGAGCTTGTCTGGCCCGCTCGCGTCGAATTTCACCGACCCCGGCTTCGATCAGCAGCCGGTCAACTGCCGCCAGGTGAGGCGCAACCAGCGGCCGGCTCAGCGCGTCGCCTATTACTCTGGTTTGAACCCGGTGGACCTTCAGATCCGGGCCAAGGAGAGCAACCGCCTGCGGGCCGAGCCATTGTCGCCGGCTGGCCAGCAAAACCAGGCAAGAAGCCGCCGCCGTCGGATTGGCCGAGGCAGGCGGAAGATACAGAATGGCCGGCGCGGCCTGATGGACTAAATCATCCAACTCGGCCAGCGAAGCTGCCACCGGCTCGGCTTCCAGTCCTAAGCGGTCGGCCGTAGTCTGAACCCAGTGCCCCAGGGCTGCTAGACCGGCCTGATGGAGTTCGGGGGGGAGCCGCTGGGCCTCACTCCCCACCGATCCCAGCCCAGTACGGCGGGCTAGTTGCTCGATGGCTTCATCTAAGCGAGCCACGGGCCAGACCAAAGCCGTTAAATCAACCGGATGCTGAAACATAGACCTACTATAGCAACGGCCTGTGACATTTGCGTGACGAGCCGCTCTTGATGTCATGTCACGCTAATGTCACACAGGCTTGTTAAAATGGGCAACAGTCTAAATGTTTAGTTTTCATAGGAGAAAAAAACCGGATGATGCTCATAATTGTTGTGTTATTGATTGTATTTGGGGTGATATGGTATCTTGAACCCAAGTGGGCGTCTCAGGAATCCCGCGATAAAGCCTCAACCGCCATTACCACCAATACCAAAGACGCCTATTCCAAATCCAAGGGATGGTTGGGTCAGTTTCGGCTGCCGTTCCGGAAAGATAAGGATGAGGTCGCCGCGCAGTTTAAGCAGTGGCTGGGCCAGTCAGATGTGGCTAAACGGTCGCAGCTTTACAAGCAACTGCCCGCGGACGCGGCCGAATTCGCGGCTTGGGTCGATGGATTGTCGGATGAGGAGTTGAATAAGTTCGTGGCGAATTTGGCGGCCGTGTGTCAGGCGCAAGATTTTGAGTTGGCCTGGTTGGTCGATCCCAAAACGCCCGACAATCTCAAACGCGCGGTTGAAGATGCGGTCATTTTGCACGGATTAGCCGCCTGGAAAGCGCGCGACATTAAACCGCTGCTGGCGTTCAAAGCCTGGCAAGCTGCCCCCAATAAACCGGAAAACCGGGCCTTTGCCCAAAAGCTGTACAACAAACTGGCCGAGGCCGGTCTGGTCACCACGCCGTCTGATCTGGTTCTGGCCACCGAACAGGAACGTCAGCAGCACGTGGCCGAGGCTATCGATAAAGCGGCTGCCGAAAAAGAGGCGACGTTCCTAGCGTTAGTGCAAGAAGTGGTGACTGAACTGGAAGCCGAGAAAAAAGCGGCTAAAACGCCCGAAGCCGAGGCCCCGGTCGAAAATGGTTCCACGCCAAAAGCAGCGGAAATCGCCGCCTGAGTTATCTCTCTAACGAGAGGGTATTTATTTAGCAGACCAAGTGACTGGCCCTTAATCGCCCATAGCCGCGTTGGTTTCCACTCAATGGTCTCGGTTTGAGCTAAAGTGCCGGTCACCTGAGTCGTTATACGAGAGGATACGATGAAAGTCAAAACCAATATAAAATCAGGTTATGATGTCAAAGATTTTTTTGACGAAAGCAAACAAGCCGTCAAGCAAGCCGGCCGGAATGCGAGCCAGGTAGCCCAAAATGTGACCAACACCGTCACCAGTCGCAAATTTTGGACCTGGCCCTGGTAAGCGATGAAAGTTAAGACCAACCTCAAAGCCGGCAAACCGTTGGGCGACGCCGTGGCTGATTTAACCCAAATGACCGGTTTGGACAAAGTCGCTCACCTGTATACCGATTTAACCGGTAAGGATTGTGGTTGTCAGGCTCGCCAGGACGCATTAAACCGGCTGTTTCCAGGTTGAGCGGCTCAGGACAATAAATGATGACTGAAAATCGCATCGCCCGATCAACCTCGCCACACCGCCCAGGATTAGGGGTTCGCACCGGCTTGGCCGCCGGTTCAATTATCGTTTATGGTACGCCCAGTTGCCCGTGGACGGTTAAGCAGTTGAATTATTTTGATCAAACAGGAACGTCGTATCGTTTCGTCGATTGTTCCAGCCAGACCTGTCCGGGGTCTGTTCAGGCTTTCCCCACCATTGATTATCATGGACAAGTTCATATTGGCTTTAAAGAGTACTGATGGGCAGCGGTCACAGGATTAGTTTGCCGTCGAATAGTAACGGTCGCCTAACGGCCTAACGCTCTTAATCGTAAATGTGGCATCAGATATAATGAAAGGGAATTAAATGATCCAGAAACAAATCGTTAAAAAGGTCAGCTCGCTTAAAGTGAAGACGGGACTAAAAGCCGGCATTTTTCTGGGGATAACGCTATCGGCCGGCGGGGGCAGCAGCCCTGGCCAAGAGGCGCAGTAAGCCAGGTCAAGCGCAGCGTCTCCAGCCCGCCAATTTAGTCAGCCCTAATTAATCTTACAAAATAAACCAAGGAGAAAACAATGAATACCCAAATCGTTACCAAAAAAACATCGCTGAAGGTCAAAACCGGTCTCAAAGCCGGCGACCATTGCCGCAATCGATTTCAAGAACACCTGCGCGACCCCTACAATAACGATCGAATTAAAAAGTTTGTAGAATGCTGCCAGGACGATAGTAAGTGCTTGCACTAAATTATTGAGTCGGCTCGATGATCAGGCTGAGAGTGACCGTTGCTCAACATGACGGTCACTCTCAGCGATCCCGCTCCGTTAAACGACCCCCTTCTAACCACAACCGCCGCCAGGCGGCGCTTTGCCAGAGGCCAGTCTGGACGGCTTCTTCAGCCTTGAGCAAAGCCTGATAACGCGATCCATTACGGCCCAATAACGTCTGGGGCGGGCCATCTTCGATAATTTGGCCTTGCTCAACGACGATAACCCGCTCGAAATCCTGAGTCTCGTCGACATCGTGGGTAATACAGATGAGGGTGGCGTCGCGCCAGTGGTGACGCACGCGGGCCAGCAGTTCACGCCGCTTGGCTCGATCCAGGCCGCGAAACGGTTCATCCAAAATAACCAACCGCACCCCGCTGCGATTCATCATTCGCCCCAGGCGCACCCGCTGCCCCTCGCCCCCGGAAACCAGGCCGCCGCCCTCGCCCAGCGGGGTTTGGAGGCCATTTTCCAACCGCTCGACCACATCATACAAATCGGCCGCCTCCAGAGCAAAACTCTGGGCGGCATTCGGATCGGCCCCACTGCCATAGGTTAAATTCTCCAGCAGCGACCGACTCCAGAGCTGCACGGCCGGATCGACCCAGGCGGTCTGGCGGCGGAGTTGGCGCAGCCGTGATCCGTGCAGCGGTTGGCCATCCACCAGGCAATCGCCGCCGGCGGCTTTGTGCCAACCCAGCAGCAGCCCGACCAGGCTCGATTTGCCCGCCCCGGACGGCCCAACGACGGCCAGATGGTCGCCGGGGTTCAACGTCAGGTTAATATCGTGCAAAATAACGTGCCCGCCCGCTTGAACAGTCACCTCGCGCAGATCGATTTTTACCCCGCCTTCCGGCGGCGGCATCGGTTCCGTCCCGGCGGTCTCATTTGAAACAGCGGTCGGGTCAGGGGGATCGATTTCGACCTCATCCGGCGCGCCGAGCGGTTCCAATATCCGTACAATTCGGTTGCGCAGGGTAGGGTACTGCTGGCCCACTTCGGCGATGCGTTGGCCGAGCAGGGGTAAACTGAGCGCCCAATAAAACAACAGCAGCACCCCGCTAACTTCTCCGCCGTTAATAATGTAAGCAAACGTGATCCAAACCACAAAGCCGGTGTACAGCAGGGCGTTTATCCCCTGGAGGGCAATCGACAGCCGCGAAAAATTTTGCCCGGCGCGAATCCACTCGACCAGCAGCCCCTCATGTTCGCGTCGAAAAGCCCGTTCGGCCCCATGCAGCCGGAGGGGGATGAGGCCCAGTAAGGCATCCAGATAAAAGCGGCTCAACGCGCCGGTGTGCGACCGCAGCCGCAAATCGCGCTCTTCCAACAGGGGATTGCTCAGCCAGGACAGGCTGACGAAGGTCACGGTGGCCAGGATGGCCAGCAGAGCGCTGTGGGGTTGGAGAATAATGACGCCTATCGTGGTCAAGAGGAGTTGGAATACCAGCCGCAGCAGATCGACCCCCAAAGCAGGCAGCGTGCGCAGTTGGCGCAGATCGTAAGCGCGTTGGGTCATGTCAGACGTCAATCGGCTGTGAAAATAGCGGTCGCTCAGGCGCGGAATCTTCTGCAAGAAGGTGATGCGCAGGCGGGTTTCCAACCGCCGGCCCAGCCGTTGGGTGGTGGCGGCAATGGGCCATTCCAGCAGCAGCAGCACGATCAGGAAGGTAAACAGGGCGACCAAACCGCTCAAATAGTGATCGCTCTGGGTCAGGCTCCGGCTCAGGCGCAGCGCACCCTGAAAAAGCAGGGCCTGAATGGTTACGGCTAAGGTGGCCATAAAAAGCGCCACCGCCAACACCGTTGGGGTCAACAAACCGTCCTGGCCCAACGCTCGCCACACTTCCCGAACGGGATTAACCGGCGGCTCTTCAAGGATGGCGGCTAACTCCGGCGGGAGGGGGGCCGGTTCGGGCATGACGTCGTCCAGGTCGGCCGGCGGTTCGGTTCGCCGGCCGGTGACGCGCACCAGGACCGCCCCGTGCAGCAGCAGTTCTTCCGGCGGCGTTTGGTCGATTTCGTCGCTGCCGGGTTCCGGCTGATGGCTGTCAGCCGGCGGCGTGACCGACCAGTAGAGGGGCGGGATGGGTAAGACGGCCGCGGCCCCGTCATCGTGCTGCGGCGGCGTCCGGTTGTCCAGAAAACAGCGTTCGATCATCCGGCCGGCTTCTTCCCCGGCTTCTAACCCATTGGCGCGGACGATGGCCGTCGCCAGGCGTGTGGCTGCATCCAAGGCGGCCAGCGAACGCCAGCCGGGGTCTGCCAGCGCCTGATCGGTCAGCCGGGTAAGGGTTGTTTCCGGCAGATTTAGGTCGCGCAGCCGCCTTTGCAGCGGTTGGAGAAAGCCGGACGAACCGGCCCATTCGCGCCACGCTTCGGCCGGGACGGGAAAGCGGTGCAGAAAGAGATCACGCAAAAATTGCGACTTTGTCTTCCACTGGCGGCCCGCGCCGGGGTCCATGACCTGCACCCAGTTGGCGTGACAGCTCCAGACGACGATAAAGTGGGTTAGACCGTTAGGCAGCCGGACAATGATAATCGCGGGCAGGGCTTCACTCTCCGGCAGCAGCACATGGTCGGCCGGCAGCATAATTTGCTCGGCTTCCAGGCCGAGTTGGAGAATTAACTCTTCCAGGGTATCAATTGAGGTGCCGTCCACCGAAGTTTGGCACGCTTCGCGCAGGCGGCCATACGAGGCGGCAATGCCAAAGCCTTCCAGCAGCGCTTTGAGCGAAGCCGGCCCGCAGTCCATCTGGGAAGTTTGGATGACTTCAGGAACAAAAAAACGCTTTTCCGGCAAGACGGTCATTATTCGGGTTGTTGCGGGCTGAGCGTGAGTTTGGGATCATCCACAAATTGGCCGGCCGAGCGCAGCACCAGCATGGCCGGGGAGACGTGATCGACTTCAATTTGGACCTGGCCGGTCTGCCCCGGTTGAATCGGTTCGGACGAGAAGACATACAGCTCTACCCGGCCGGGCTGGTCGTTTTCTGTCGGGGTATCCATGACTTGAGCCGGAAAGGTTTGCGCCTCGGCGGCGGTGGCGGTGGTCAGCCGGAGCGTGGCGGCTTGGCCGGGGCGCATTCGGGCCAGAGCTTCCGGGGGGAAATTAACTTGCAGCGAGCCGTCGCGCTGCACGGAAAAGTCGCGGCTGGTTTCATATAAAGTGACTTGGGCCAGAAAAAACCAGGCGCTCCAGGCCATGAGCAGCAGGCTGGTGACAATGAGCGCCGCCAGAGCCGGACCAAAACTATCTTGTTGGAGCGAGCGCAGCGATCGAGAAAATGACAGCGACACAGTTCACCTCACACCCCCACTATATCATTGGCGTGTGACATTTGCGTGACCATTCCGCCTCGCTGCTCCAGAAAGTGGGCTAAGCCGGGCCACTGCCGGATAAAATCCGTCAACTGGTGAGTAGTGCTCGCCCATTGCACTGCCGCGTCAATATTTTCCAGTTCAAACTGGAGATCGGCCAGATCCTCATCCGGCATGTGTCCATATAAATCAGCCCAGGTCGCGGCTTGGTTTAAATAATACCCGCCGTGCTGCCGGGCCATTTCCTGAGACAGTGGGGGGTGTTGGGCCAGCTTGGCGAAGGCGTATTGCCTCAACAGCGGATGCAGGTCAAAATAAACGGCTCCCTGGCGGCGCAAGAGGGATTTATCAATCAGCATGGCCAAATGATCCGGCGAAATGCCGGCGATGCGCTCCGCTGCCTCGAGTGAGAATTTGCCTCGGAAGATCGCTAACTTTCTCAGGGCTTCTCGCCCCTCGTCGGGCAGCAAACTCCAGGAATGTTCGAAAACCGCTTCCATACTGGCGTGGCGGCCCGGTACATCGGTGGTTCTGCGCCGCAGCAGGGTCAGGTTTTGCTCCAATCGGGCCGCGATTTCGTCGCAGGAAAAAATGCGAACCCAGGCTGAGGCCAGCTCGATGGCCAGCGGCAGCCCGGCCACCTGCTGACAAATACGGATAATCGACGGCAGATTGTGTTCGCCGAGCCAAAAACCGGGGTTAACTCGCCGCCCATTTTCCAGAAAGAGCTGAACGGCGCTGTAAGTTTGACTCCAATCTGGCCAGGCGGCTTCGTCTAAAGCTAACGGGCTTAATTCGTTCCCTGTCGGAAATTTTAACCCATTAACTTGAATCACCTGTTCACCGCGAATGCCTAACTGCTCGCGCGAGGTGACGATAATCTTTAGGTCAGGCGCGTAGTCCAATAAGGATTTGACCAGGTTGGTGCGGCTCATCAGCTGCTCAAAGTTGTCGAGCAGCAGCAGCAGCTCTTTTTCGCGCAGATGATCATACAGCCGGGCCCGCAGGCGGTTATGGCGAGCCGACAGCCCCAGCGCCCCGGCGATGGTCGTTTCCAGGTCATCTGGAGAGACATCGTCCAGCGAAACCAGCCAAGCGCCGTGAATCCATTCCGGGGCGTCATCAGCGGCGGCCCGCATGGCCAGCCGGGTTTTGCCGACGCCGCCCGGACCGACCAATGTAATCAGCCGGCAGTCTTGGCTGGCTAAATAGCGCGTAATTTGCTGTAATTCTGTCTCCCGGCCTACAAAGGGGACCAGAATATTGGGCAAAGCGGAAGCGCTCACTTTCTGATAAGTCAAAAGGCGGTCATTACGCTGGAATTGGATCAGTTTCAACTGCGGGGTGTTGCCGGCTTGAATCGCCCGGGCCATTTTGACCGTTTCCGGGGCCGGTTCCAGATCTAGCTCGGCCTGTAGTTTGTTCCTGAACTGGCGGTAGCGTTTAAGGGCCTGATTACGCTCGCCCCGCAGCACCAAGGTGTGCATTTGCAGCCGCAGCGCCTCTTCATCCAGCGCGTCGAAGTGCAGCAGCCGGGTGGTACATTGTTCGGTTTCGGCGAACTGCCGCCGGGCCAAATGATGGCGGGCCAGAGCGTGCAGGGCGTTGACCACCTGGCGCTGCAAGTTGTCGCGGGTGGTTTCTAACCAATCCACCAGAGGGCTGTCCTCGCGCCGGCCAATCCCCTGCAGGAGGTCGCCCCGATACAGGGCTACGGCTTGGGCCAACTGGGCCATACAATCGCGACAAGCCTCCAACCGGCGATGGCGATGCTGCTGGGTGGCCGTGATTAACGCCTTGAAGTCGTTCACATCCAACCAAAGTGAGCTGGCGGCGTTGAATTGTAGCGTTTGAATGGTACATAGCAGATAAGCGCGAGAATCATCGTCATCCTTGATGGTTTGGCGCAGGCGTTTCAAGGTTTGGCGTAAATTTTGGCTGGCTTGCTTTTCGGTGGAGTCGGTGTAAAACATGGCGGCCAATTCTTCCCGCCGATGGGCCTTGGCCGGGTCGAGCGCCAAATAGGCCAGCAGTAACAAGGCATTGTCCACGGCAAATCTGGCTGCTTCACCTGTGGGTAATATGACCTGAGGTGTCCCCAGAAAGGACAATTTTAGCGGATCTGACATCGTTGAGTCCCCATTATATGGCCCAAAGCGCATGTCAAAGACGATGGTTGTCTTGGAAACGCTGTAAAGGCCTAACTTTTCGCAATTTCCCCGATTTAGTTTAACATTTATGAGGGTTGATGCCTATCGGGCAGATAGATGATTTTTTCTCATCACAACAGCCTCAGCTAGATGGAGGAGATGGGGTCATCCATTTGGATGAGGGAACACTGTTGCCAAAAGCAACGTTGCTTTGGTATATATCGATTTGTCTTAGTTTTTGATCGGCGCGTGACCGGTCAGATAGCTTGTTATTCTGTTTGCTTTCCAAACTTGCGCTTAATTTTCTGGATATCCTCAGGCGACGCCACCCAATCTTCTATGTAGCCGCAGTCACCGCATACATACATATCAACCATGGCTAAAGCGTCAAAAAAGTTGGCCCGGCCGGTGCGAACATTTTCACCGACATCGTAGCCGGCCTTTTGGCTCTTGCCGGGAATATGGATAATATCTGTCGATTGGCATTTGGGGCATGTATTACTTTGCTTCATTTATTGGCCTCCCGGCGTGAAATTAAACAGTTTATGATCGATTGTTTCAAGTTCCACGTCCTTTTCGCACTTTTTGGTCGTATCAACGATTATAAGGATGCAACAGCCGGAATAATTTCTCCGGACTTTGCCAAAACACGATATAAAGTAGTTCCATCATCATCGCGACGCTCACCATGGCTACCAAAACCAACAGTTGGATGGGATTACTTTGGTAACTGCTCCAGGATAAGGTGATAAGGGCCGCAGCACAGGCCAGCACCCCGAAGCCCGCCAAAAGTTTATGACTGCCAACAGATGCTGATAAAACAAAATTGGCCGCATTGACAATGCCAAAAATAATCAAAAATCCTGCGCTGGCCATTGTTGAAATCTGGGTGATGTTGCCGATGTTAGCCAGAAGCAAGGCCAGAGCGGTGGTAATGAGCAGGCCGACGACCGGCTGGTTCCACACGCGGTCCTCTAGAAACGCGGGCAGTTCGCCCTCGGTGGCGATCACGTAGCTTAAGCGGGCCGAGCCGTAAAGCGTGGCGTTGATGGCAGAAAAGGTTGCCAGAACCGCCGAAACCGCCACCAGCGTAAAGCCGAATTGGCCCAACGCAGGTTGCGCCGCCGCCGCCAGGGCAAAATCGCTGGAGGCTTGAACTTGTTCGCTGGTTAACGAACCGGCCGTGACGGCGGCAATTAGGATATAGAGGATCATCACAAATACAACCGCACCATAATAGGCTTTGGGTAACGTCACGCGATAATTCTTGACCGATTGGGCCGTGTTGGCAATGAGTTCGAAGCCTTCATAGGCCACGAAGATAATCATGCCTGCTCCAAATAATTGGGGCAGAGGCTTCCAGGTGTTGGGCGTGAGCCGAGCCGGATTTATAGCGCTAAATCCGGCCACGATGACCAACAGCAAAATAGCGATTTTGATAATGACGACATAGGTTTCCGTCTTGCTGATAAGGGAAGCGCTCAGAAGATTGAGGAGCATGGGTAAAATAATGCCGACGCTAATTAGGATATGGTTCAGCCACGCGCTTTGCAGGCTGTCCGGGAGAAAGGTGGCGGCGTAGTTGCCAAAAGCTACAGCATATAAAGCGAGCGTGACGATATAGCTGACCCACAGTAAGTTATTGGTGCTGCCGGTCAGGAAGTTGATGCCAAAAGCCTGATCGACAAAGATAACCGTGCCCCCTTTACTGGGATACACAACCGACAGCTTGGCGTATGAATAGGCTGTTACCAAGGCAATCAAACCGGCGATTAAGAACGAAATAGGCACAGCTCCGCCCGCCAATTCGACAGCCAGCCCTAATACCGCAAATATACCGCCGCCAACCATGCCGCCGACGCCAATGGCGATGGCGCCGAATAGACTGACCTGTTCCGTTGCATCCTCGTTTGATGGGGGTGAGTTTTTCATAAGATTTTGTTTCTTTTATTAACGCGCATAAGCGTTAGCCTATCGCCACCGAATGAATTCGGTCGCGGCTAAAGAAAACCTGGTGATGAAAGTTAAGAAATAAACATGGGACGCCGGGCCAACAAACGCGAGGCTAAAGCCATCGCGTTGAAAGA
>JAGRCC010000261.1 GCA_020433785.1 Anaerolineae bacterium | reverse complement strand
GTCATCCCATAGGACAAACCTGAACAGCCGCCACCCGATACAAACACACGCAGAGCATAACCATCAAGCCCTTTTTCCGTCATAACCTTAGACAACATATCTTCGGCTGATGCCGTCAATGTGATCATTTTGAAACGCCTCCTGATTGGATTAACAGTAAAATAATAACGGGTTTTCGATAGATTTCTCAAGGGTATTTTACTTGCGAGCCAAAATTTTGTCAACAGTTAAAAAGTAAAAAAAGTAAAAAAACTGTTTAGTTAATAAAGTAAGCTTGGCAAGCGCTATTGACATGAGCGTATCGGCTAGTTATAATTTAAATGACCAAATTATTATTTTTCATATTGTTCGACCCCATGATTGAATAGTTAGGATAGACTATGAGCTACATTCCTCAGGTTTATAGAAAGTACGACCTACTATTTACCCCGCGCTTGATCTCCAAGCTGCGTAACCTGCGCAATGACGAATGGGCCAAACTGGTTGACCACCTCGCCGTGCTGCCGGAAACTCATCCAGAAACGATTTCCTTTTCAATGATGATGATCAAATTAGGCGGCTGTCTCACTTGCGAAATGGACAGCTACCGGGCCCAGCGAGGCTGCGCCGCCTGTGCCCAAAATACCATTGCTAGTTTCAAAGGCACCGACAAGCAACTGCTCATCCGGTATGAAAAGACAAAAATTTCGGTAACACAACAATACCCTGAGCAAGACCTGAAGCAAGCGGCGTAAAATCAGTCCCGACTTCTAGTACGTTACTGAAATCTGGCGCCATCAGGTTTAATAGCGCCGCTGAGCCAAGTGTCCTGGAGATTGACACCTTCGATAGTGGCCTGGGTAAACCAGGCCCCGCGAGCATCGGCCCGGGTCAAGTTCACGGTCGTTAAATTAGCCGCTCGAAAATCAGCCCATTTGAGACCGGCCTCCGATAGATCGGCCTGAGTCAGATTGGCCTGACGCAGATCGGCCCAATTAAGGTGTGCTCTCCCTAAATTTGCACCAACCAGATCGGCCTGCTGCAAGTTGGCCCAATCCAGACGGGCCTGGCTCAAATCCGCGCCCCGCAGATCGACGCCCCATAAATTAGCGCCGGATAAATCCACGTCCTTAAAATTTTGCCCGGCCCCACCCTGATTGACCAACTGCCATACCAACCGCCACTTGCTATCAAGCTGCGTCGTATCATCAACTTGGGTATCGATCAATAGTACGCCTCGTAGATTGGCCCCCATCAGGTTAGCTCCTCGCAAATCGGCCTGGCTTAAATCGGCTCCGGTCAGATCGGCTGCCATCAAATTAGCCTTTGACAAGTTGGTTCCACGCAGGTTTACACCTTCCTGCAACGGCCCTCCCCACTGAACCTCCGCCAAGTTAGCTTCTCTCAAATCCGCCCCGGCTAAATCAAACGTCGGCTTCGACCATCCGCGCAGATCAACCTCGGCGCATGCCGGCGGGCAGTCTTGATAGGTACACGCTGCCAGAAAAAGAGAAAAATTAGATATAAAAAAAATCAGGGTTAAAAATCGATCCATTCGCACACTTTTTTGATTCTTTGGATTGGTCGAGCTGCTGTTAAATCGTTTGGATATTACTATAAAGCCCTTCTGGGTCCCAAAATTGTAGCGCCTTATAAAGGTAGCGCAAACCGGCCAACCGACAATATCATAACTCAAGTTGCCACCTTGACGTCCAAATCGAGGAGTAGGGAGTAGGAAGTAGGGATTAAGGGGTCAAAATCGATTACTCCCTACTTCCTACTTCCCGCGTGGTTAGAAGCCGGTGAGATCGCTGACCGCCGAATGTTGATAGCTGACCGCTTATATTACCCAACCTTAAAATTATGACTCTCGAATCTATCGCATACTATATATTGTGGTATAATAAGGAAGGAAGTACTATATCTGCTAATTTGGCGATAGCTTGCCATAATATTTGATTTCAATTTAACCTTGTGATACAATAAACTTGTCATAATATAAACAACTATGAAAGCACTCAAAGAACGAATCCAAAAAGAAGGTAAAAATTTGGGGAACGGTATCCTCAAAGTCGACAGTTTTCTCAACCATCAGGTCGATCCGGCGCTGATGCTAGCTGTGGGCGGGGCGTTGGCCGCTCATTTCGGCGCGATGGGCATTACTAAGGTGCTGACCGCGGAAATCTCTGGCATCGCCCCGGCTCTGACCGCCGCTCTGGCCTTGGGTGTACCGGTGGTCTATGCCCGCAAAACCAAGCCGATCACCATGCCCGAAAATATGTATGTCGCCACCGCCCCATCACACACCAAAGGGAAAGAGGTCCATCTGATGGTCTCGCCCGAATTTATTGGCCCGAATGACAGTGTGCTCATCATCGATGATTTCCTAGCCACCGGCCACACGATTATGGCTTTGGTCCGGTTGGCCCGCCAAGCCGGGGCCAAGGTTGTGGGTGTAGGCGCCGTCATCGAAAAATCTTTTGAAGGTGGCCGCGCTCAATTGGAAGCGATGGACTTGCAGGTCCGCTCGTTGGCTGTCATCAAGCAGATGACCGATAAAGAGATTATTTTTGCCGAAGGAGTGTCGCCCTAATGACCGTCGCCTCGCTTGAAAACACGCCGGCCCAAGAGGCCGTGGTCATTTTGGATTTTGGTTCGCAGTACAGCCAGTTGATTGCTCGCCGAGTGCGTGAATTGAACGTCTACTGCGAACTCATTCCCTACACCGCCTCTCAAGCCGACATCGAGCGCCTTAAACCCAAGGGCTACATCCTGTCCGGCGGACCGGCCAGTGTCTACGCGCAAGGTGCGCCCCATTTGCCCGATTTTGTGCTGGAGGCCGGCCAGCCCGTGTTGGGCATTTGCTATGGGATGCAGCTACTCACTCACCAACTCGGCGGCCAGGTCGATCCCGGCAGCGAGCGCGAGTACGGGCTAGCCGAAATCGAGCTGCTTGACACCGGGTCGATCCCCCTTTTCAGTGAGGTGGTCGAAACTCGGATGCCGGTTTGGATGAGCCACGGCGACCGCGTCACCAAACTGCCGGACGGCTTTCAATCGCTGGCCCAGACCCAGAATTCGCCCTACGCTGCCATCGGCGACCCGGCGCGAGGGCTGTACGGCCTGCAATTTCACCCGGAAGTTACCCACACGCCCGCCGGGAAATTTATTTTGCGATCTTTTTTGTACGAGGTCTGCGGCTGTGGCGGCGGCTGGACGGCCGGCAACTTCATCCATGACAGCATCGACCAAATCCGGGCGCAGGTCGGCGATGGGCAAGTCGTCTGCGGGCTGTCGGGCGGCGTCGACTCGTCGGTAGTGGCGGCGCTGCTGCACCAGGCCATCGGCGACCAGTTGACCTGTATATTCGTCAATACCGGTATGATGCGCCAAAACGAACCGGAGCAGGTGGTCCAAACCTTTGAACAAGAGATGCACGCCCGGCTGATCGCGATCGACGCCACCGAAGATTTTTTGAGCAGCCTGGCTGGCGTAACCGATCCCGAAGCCAAGCGCAAAATTATCGGCGAGAAGTTCGTGCGCATCTTCGAAGCCGAAGCCCGCAAACTGGGCCAGGTCGATTTTCTGGCCCAGGGTACGCTCTACCCGGATGTCATCGAAAGCGCCAGCCGCGATCAGCAAGCTGTGGCCGCCAAAATTAAAACCCATCACAACGTGGGCGGGCTGCCGGAAGATATGCAGTTCCAGTTGGTCGAGCCGCTCCGGTTTTTGTTTAAGGATGAAGTTCGGGCTGTGGGCGAAGCGTTAGGGCTGCCCCGCGATATTGTCTGGCGGCATCCCTTCCCCGGCCCCGGCTTGGCCGTGCGCATTCTGGGCGATATCACCTGGGATCGGCTGGAAACGCTGCGCGCCGCCGATGCCATTTTCATTGAGGAGTTATGGCGTTCGGGCTGGTACGATCAAACATCGCAAGCCTTTGCCGTGCTGCTGCCGGTGCAATCGGTCGGCGTGATGGGCGACTACCGCACCTATGGCAACGTCGTCGCCATCCGGGCCGTCACCACCGATGATTTCATGACTGCCGATTGGGCCCGACTTCCCGGCGACCTACTAGCTCGTGTTAGCAGCCGTATCGTCAACGAGGTTCAGGGCGTCAACCGCGTGGTCTATGATATCAGCAGCAAACCGCCGGCCACTATTGAGTGGGAGTAGTACGTAGTATCCATTTATAAGAGAGTTTGAGCAGGAAAAATGTCCGTGGCAATTAAGGAGTAGGAAGTAGGAAGTAGGGAGTAAGGAATAGGCTAGTACAGTCCTTCTTACTCCTTACTCCCTACTCCTTGCTATCACGGACGGGGAGGCTAACCGTATGACCGTTGAAATTACTACCGTAATAGGTCAATTGAGTATTCGCGAAGGGGTTTGGCGACAAGAAGCGCCCAACCAGGTCGCTGTGCGCGAACCGAAAGCGGCCGACGCACCGGGAGCCGGCAAAGGTGATCTGTTCATCGTGACCGAGATTCAGGGCAACGTCGAAAATCGCGACTCGATGGAGCAGAAGCTGGCCCAGGCCATTCGCGACAGCTACTATCTGGCTCGCGGCTCCGTCACGGCCAGTTTGCGACGGGCTATCCAGGCCGGCAACGATCTCCTTTACCACCGCAACCTCAAGGTTGACGTCGAAGAACGCGTGGTCGGCGGCGCGGTCATTGTGGTCTCGTGTGAGGAGGATGCTTTTGTCGGCCAGATTGGCCCGACCGCTTTTTTTGCGGTGCTGGGCGATCACGTCCGGCGCTACCCGGCGCGCTCGGTCTGGTTGGATGAGGCGATGGGGCCGGGTCAGGACGAAGATGCGTCGGCCTTGGGGCTGCGCAAAATTGTTGAGCCGACGCTCCAGCACGTGCGCGTTGGAGCGGAGGATATGCTGGTCCTGGCCGACAGCCGCCTGGCCGGCCAACTGCCGCTAAGCGATCTGGTCCACGCGGTTGACTCCGGCGATGTCAAAGCGGCGGTCAAAAACCTGGGTGAGGTGGCTAAGGCCAAAAACTGCTCAGCGCTCATCCTGGAGGTCGTCGAAATGGCGGCCGCCTCAAATGGACCGTTCAAATTGGCCACGCCGTCCAAGTTAAGCGACATATTCAATCGCCGCAGTCACGATGTCCCCGTTGAACCCAGCCCCGAGCCGGTTGAAGCCGCCGGCGAACCGGTTCAGGCGGTTGGCGAGCGGACCACTGTTTTTGCCAATACCTCAATCTTCCAAAAATCGATGCACTGGTTGGATCGCTTCAAAACTCGTCCCGAACCGGATGAGTTGCCGGAACCATCCGTCGCCGAAATCGAGAACCCGCCGTTGCGCGAGGAATTTGAAGGGAAGTTAGAGGAATTTGAAGAAGAATCGGTCATCATTCCCACCAAAAAGCCGATGGCCCGGCCTTATCAGGGTGAAAAGTGGTCGGCCCCGCATCACAAGACCAGTCGGTCAGAGACAGGGCATGGTCCGGGCACTTACATTCCCAACCCGGCCGCGCCGCAAAGTACGCTCCTTGAACGAGACTATGCCGATGCGGACGAAGAAACTACCGCTGACCGGTCGATGCTGCAAACGATTATCTTTGGGTTAGGGTCAGGGTTGTTAATGCTGGTACTTTTAATCAGCAACGCCTTCAAAAGCTTATTTCGGCTGGTGCTGCCGGCCTCTAGCCAGCAAAAGCCGCGTCAGGCCGGCATGCAGGCCCAAACGGAAACATCATCGACCGTCCCGTGGAAACTGCTGCGAAATATCGCCATTGCTATCCCCATTTTGGTGGCGATCATCGTCGGTATTAGCTATATTCAAAAAGGACGGCTGCGTGACGCCGAATACACCGAATCCCTCGCCACTGCCCAGAGCAAAATCGAACAGGCCCGCGAGGTTGACTCGGCGGGCGCGCTGGGCTTGATGGCCGAGGCCGAAACCGCGCTCACCCAAGCCGAACAAATCAAGCCGGACGAAGAGCATCCCGAAATTACGGCGATGCGCCAGCAGATCGCCGCCGAAACCGACCGGGTCGGCCACGTGCAGCGGCTCGATGCCGTGCAGCAGCTGCGCCAATACACCGACGAGGGCACCCAAACCAGCGGCATTGTGGTTGAGGGCGTGGAAATCTACATTTTGGATAAAGGCAACGACCGCATTTACCACCACAGCCTCGACAACGAAGGCGTGTCGCTGCTGCCCGATGGCGAGACGGTGTTAATCGCGGCCAAAGGTCAGCAGGTGGACAACATTCAGGTCGGTGAACTGCTCGACATGACCTGGATGCCCACCGGCGGCAATCGCCAAACGAGCGATTTAGTGGTGTTGAACAGTACCGGGCTGCTGGAATACAGCACCAATTGGGGTCTGGCAACGTCACTGCTGGCCTCGTCCGATACCTTGAAATTGCCGGCGGCGGTAGATAGTTATTTTGGCAATTTCTATGTCCTGGACCCGCAGGCCAACGTGCTGCTGCGTTATCTGCCGACGGTTGACGGCTATAACGCCCCACCGCAAAGCTACTTCGTGGCTAACGTACCTGTCGATCTAAGCAACGCGGTCGATCTGGCTATCGATGGCGCGGTCTATGTTCTCTATCAGGACGGTCGTATCGCCAAGTTTCAGGGCGGCCAACCTGCCGAGTTCAACGTAACCGGCCTGGATGTACCGTTCAATAATCCGGTGGCCATCTTCACCAAGCCGGATGAGGATGTGCAGCACATCTACATCGCCGACGCCGGCAACCATCGCGTGGTTCAATTGAACAAAGACGGCAGCTTTGTCCGCCAGTTCAAACCCAGCGCCGGCGAGGCCGTGTCATTTGCTAATCTGCAAAACATCTACGTCGATGAGATCGGCGGCAAGATGTTCGTGCTGGATAGCAATAATCTCTACCTGGTCAAACTGCCGACCGAGTAACGGACGGTAGTTAAAAAACCTGTGGGGAGATTAGGAAATTGAGTTGGAGTCATCTCTTAATCGCCTAATCACCAAGCCAACCAAATATCCTCACTATTGTAGAACAACTTAAGCTCAGGGTCCACGGCCTTGAGCTTATTGTTTTCATTCAACCCTAATTGGGCCTTTGTTGGCCGATAATTCGTAACTACTCAGCCGGCCAGAAGATATTCAACCCTGAAGCGCATGAAGATCATGAAGCGTAATAAACTTCATGCGCTTCGTGGTCTTCAGGGTTAATTTCAGTTTGGTGAAGAGGGTCTGATCAGGTTAGCTGAGTAGTTACGATAATTCAATGATTGTGCATAAAAAGTTCAGGAATGCGAGATTAACGTTGGGGACGATTCAAAAAAAGGAGGTACACTCCTAAGAAAAGGAGGTACACGAGGCAAAAAACGAGGTGCACACCCAAAAAAAGAAGGTACACACCACAAAAAAGAAGGTACATAGACCAAAAAAGAAGGTACATACCGCAAAAAAGAAGGTGCATACGGCAAAAAGGCGCGGACATAGGGTAAAAAAGGACGGTCACACTATAAAAAAGCGCGGTCACAGGACAAGAACCCACAGATTCCCCCTTTCTTTCAATACTGATTAATTTTTCATCTGCTCTTGTTGGTCGTATCATAAAGGAGCTTGACAACGACATCCAAGCAAGTAGGGCAAGTCGCTGACTTGCCCCAATCCGAACAAACCAGCGATTTGTCCTACAAAAATCAGGGACGATTGCGGCTACGGGAGCGACAAAGCTGGCTTTGTCAAGACCGATCAAAGCCAGCTTTGATGCTCCAAACTTTTATTTCCAACGGAGTGCGACAGAACCTACGGTACAACAACGACAATGAAAATTGTGCTTTAGTTCGTAGTAGACCCTTTAGGGCCATGTCATCGCTAAAGCGATTACTACGATACTTTATTTTCACAGGAGACTTTTACGATGAAAACAACTTATCACGGCGAGAATCTCATCCAATTGACGCGCTTAACAGCGTTCAATTGCTACTTTGTGCGCGAGAAAAACGGCTTAACCCTGATCGATACCGGTTTGCCCGGCAGCGCCAACGGAATTTTGGCGGCGGCCAAACAAGAAAATCTACCGATTACCCGCATCGTCTTAACCCATGCGCACGGCGATCACGTCGGTTCACTCGATCAATTGAGCCAGGCCTTACCCTCCGCCGAGGTTGCTTTTACCGCCAGAACGGCCCGCTTTTTAAGCGGCGACCTGACCCTGACCGCTGACGAACCTCAGGCCAAACTGCGCGGCGATTTCGTCGTGCGCCAGACCAAACCCACCCACCTCCTGGCTCCCGGCGATCATATCGGCTCTCTGGAAGTTGTGGCCGCGCCGGGACACACCCCGGATCACATCGCCTTTTGGG
>JAGRCC010000022.1 GCA_020433785.1 Anaerolineae bacterium | reverse complement strand
CTTGCCACACAGCGGACATCGACTTTTCTTCTGGCGAATGGCCAAAATAATGTAGGTCACCATGAGTACGCCCAACAAGAACTCGGGGAGATCTAATATAATGTCCAACATGTTTTCAACCTCCTCATTGAATTGAGGTAGGACAAAAATCTAACTTTTTATTGGTATTGCGGTCATTGTTAACCTTCCTTGATCTCCACAATCCCAACATTCGGTTGCTATCTTGTTACCTCCATATTGTATCCTTTTAATAGAAGCTTTTTATCGCGCTTGGAAAGCGTCAACAGCGACTCCGCCTACACTCCAAGTAAATGTGGTCTCTCCTCTATCTTTTGGATGGGCGCAGGTTTACCGTCCAAGAATGCGTGGGCATGCTGTTCGCCATAATCCATCATCTCCCTAATAAAGGAAGGCGAATTGATGAAGGCCGCCCCGGCCGGCAGATCAAGCGTCATCGGCATCTTTTTGATGTCAATGGGCTTATATTTGCCGCCCGCATCATCCAGCAGACCTGAGGCCAGCCACTGGTTGACTTTATCGATAAAGTATAGCTCTTGCTCGACCAGAGAATTTTGCCACAACTCATCTTTTCGATCTTGCCGCTCTCCTGGGGTTCCAGGGATGGTCTCGCGTTCCTTGGGAAAGACCTCAATAAACCACAACTCTTTAATACCGTAATCGATTAGGCCCTTTATCGGCGGATTGGTGCCCCAAGCCCCGTCACAGTAGACACCTTTGTTCAGCCCCTCTTCGATGATAGTCAGCCCATTGACCTCATCGAGCGAGCCGGAAGCCAGGATCGTTTCCAAACAGAAGTGCTTTTCGGTAAAGACCTTGATGTCGCCCTTACGTACGTCAGCCGCCCCTAACAGAAGGCCCGGTATGTGGGTCGCTTTGTCTCGCAGCTCAATCCATTCCTCAACCGGAATGTAGGTTAAGACCCAATCTTTCATCAGGCCTCGGAAGACCGGTACCACCATTTCGTCGCGGTAAAATTCGTAGGCCGGGTTCATATAAGCCACATGGTCTATAAGTTTTAACGATTGAGCCATCAGCCCCGTGTGGACTATGCCTAAGGCATTATGCAGCCACAATTTCTCCAGAACCTCAGGCACTTTCTTAATCTCATCTTTGAGTTTATAGCCCCAACAGACTGAGGCATTCAGCGCCCCGGCCGAGGTGCCGGAGAAAACGTCGATATCGTACTTATCAAAAGCGCCGTTCTCGACTAGATATTTCACCACTCCGGCCCCAATCGCTCCGGCCGGAAACCCACCGCCTTGAAAGGCCAGTCCAACTTTTTGTTTTTTGTCAGGCATCGTCATTCCTCCTACTTTCTTTGGTCACTTCTCTTGAATAGAAAGAGACTGTAGATCAGCCCTCCAGCTTATATGGATCATCCTCAATCCACTACCCTCTCGCTTTAAAAAAAATCTCCTCAGATGCTCTGTGCATTTGAGGAGATAAAAATTGAATAAGAAGCTTTAACAGATTTCTGACGGTTTCGGCCAGATAATGCCATCCGAAATTGTCAGCTCAAGCCTTGTGCGCTGGGGTTGGACCAGATTTCCCAGAGATCTTGTGTTCAATTAATGACATCATCCGTTGTTAGAGATCCAGTCAATGACCATCATCTCCATTCGTCATCATATCATAAAACTGAAGCAAACACATCCGCTACCTAGCCAGTTTTTTGCCTGGACAATGAGGCTAACTCATACCTGTTTGGCTGGCTAGCCAGCCGGTTAACGCCCCGATTGATAGTGGTGAGCCAGCCGAAGGCTCACAGCCGCCCTTTTTTATCTCGATCACCCCGGTTTTTTTATTTTTCCGGAACGTCGTATAATTCGAGCTTGTGCGTCAGTCAGGGGGACTTATTTGCTCTTTAACTGCGGGCTAAATAACGGTAAAATACCTTGGGAAAACCCTCCGGCCGGTTATGATTGTCTCAGTCAGGTGATTGATCTGGCCACTTCCAACCTCATCAAGGAGATGTACCGATGCTCAAATCCGGAATTTCATCATTGGTCATTGGAGTGATTTTGGTCGCCTTTGGCCTGTTAGTCGCGGCTGTTTTAGCCGTCAACAACGGTGTGTCGAAGCCGCTCGCACCTACGTTCGATCCCAATCCGCTGCTGGCTCCGGCCAATGGCACGACTCTAACCGATCCAGCGCCGACGTTTGACTGGATCGATGCGACCGGCGGTACCGGCAGTTTGACCTATACGCTGATCATTACGGGGTCAACTATCACGCAAAGCGTGACCACGACTGAGTCAACCTACTCGGTTACCGGGCCTTTGAGCAATGGCAGCTACGCCTGGTCGGTCCAGGCCGTCGACTCAACCGGGGCGGCCAGCGGGTTTGTGGCGCCTTATACTTTTTCGATTCAGGCGGCATCCAGTATCTACCTGCCTTATATGGAAAAGTCGGCCTGTCCGGTGAGCTCTGAGGCGGTTTTTGAGTTAATCCCGTTCAGCGGCAGTCCCACCGATCGACCGGACTCACAGCATGGCGATCTCAATCTGGCGCTGCGGGGGTACAGTCTGACCACCGCGCCGAAACAGTTGGTTAACTACAGCGGCGGCACCGACTCGAATGCGCCCCGGCTGGCCGGACTATTCAATCCCAACAGCTTGCCGGCCATTCCCAATGTTTATCGAGTTAATGGTTGGAATTGGGGCTGCGGCGCTCAAGGCTGTCCGACCGGCCCCATTACCGATTGGGATGTAACCCTATTGGGGCTGCAAACCACCAAGGGCCAGCCGATTTACATTCCGGAACGTGGGCCGGACATCTATGGGGGTGGTTACAAGGCCCTGGTGCTATACGCAGAGGAGCGACGTATTACCTTGACTTACATCCGTGAGGATACGGTGGCTCATGGCTACTCCATTCACCTGGAAGATGTCTGTGTCGATCCCAACTTGCTGGCTTTGTACCAGAGCCAGATCAAACCCGACGGTTTTCGCGTCGGCAATCAGCTTCCGGCGCTGCGCAACGATCAACCCCTGGGCACGGCCTTGGGGACCGAGATACGGGTTGCTGTGCGCGACCGGGGGGCCTTTATGGATCCTCGGTCCTGTAAAGACTGGTGGGCTAAAGATGTGACCTGCTCACAAGGGATCACTATCGATAAAGCACATCCTACCGGACCGTTTAGAGAAGAGTTATTACATTAACCTTATGATTCTACGTTTGAGTTTGTTATTGGTCGCCCTTGGGGTGGTCGTTGGTGTCATTAGCGCGTCATTATTGGGCATTTCGGTCTACTTTACCAGCGTCAGCGCCGGTAACGATGAGCGCAGTGCGGTTACCATCCGCCAGCTTGCGCCGCTTGAAGCCGAAACGACCGCCGAACCGGACCGGGCGGCTGTCTCCAATGAAGCCGAGCCGAAAGCCATCGTTGCTATCACCCCGACGGGTGAGGCCGTTGCTCCGACGGAAACTGCGGAGATTTTATCATTATCGAGCGCCGGTTCAGCCGGTGAGGCTGACACCGAACCCATCGCGCCATCGCCGGCCGACAGTGAAGTGACCGAGGCCGCTGTCATTCAATCGGCCAAAGCTACGCCCACTACGCCGTTGGAAACCGCTGTGCTAACCAAAACCGATGTGCTCACCGGCTTGATGAAACAAGAGGCGGCCACTAAAACGGACGTTATCGCTATCGCCACAGCAACGTCCGCGCCAACAGCTACACCGACCGCTGAGCCTGAAGCTGAACTTGAGTATGTTGAGCCTTATACATCCACCGATCAGGTCCAGCCGCCACCCTCAGCCGATCCCACCGATACACCAATTGTAACGGCGGCCACCTGCCCGACCGACTCATCCAGTTCGTATGAACTGATCCCAATTGAAGGGCGGCCACTTAAAGATCACCCCGCTTACGTTCACGGCGATCTTAATCTGGCTTTACGGGGCTATGTGCCGACCAACGCGCCTTTGGGTCTGACCAGTTACGAAGGGGCCACCGACGGCGACGCGCCCCAGCTCCATGGTCTGTTTGAGCCGAACCGAGTGCCGCAGTTTACCAACGTCTACCGTATTAATGATTGGATTTGGGACTCCAGCCAATGCGGGGGCCACCCCCGGGGTTGCCCCGGCCCGCCCGCCGATACCTTCTGGCCGGTTACCCTGGTGGGCGTGGCCACCACCCCTGGCGAGCCGATTTACCTTCCGGAACGGGGCGGCCAAATTTATAGTGGCGGCTACTCGGCTTTGGTCCTTTATGCCGAGGAAAAACGGATTACGCTCGGCTATACCCGCCGCGATACGGTTGCGGCCGGTTACGTCGTTCACCTGGAAAATGTCTGCGTCAACCCCAATCTGGTGGCTTTGTATAAAGCTCAAGAGGATGCCGATGGCTGGCTGGCTAGCGGGCATTTACCCGGATTACGCAACAACCAGTCTTTGGGTACCGCTTTTAGCTATGAAATCCAGGTAGCCATCCGTGACGCCGGCACCTTTATGGACCCCCGCTCGCAAAAGGATTGGTGGCGTTAGCCCTGAAGATTACCGTCTAGCGCATCAAAGCGTGTAGGTTGGGTTGAGCCGAAAATTCTGTATTCAATCCAACCTACAAAAGAATGATTGAACTCTGATTATAAGTCTCTCATAACAGTAGGACAAGTTGCCAACTTGTCCTACTGTTTTTTTTCGCACCGAACTATACCGCCTATAGCCCACATGAGTTATAGAAGAGGTCAATTTAGCCCAAAATAGCGGCCACATGGACTATTGATAATATCACTCTCTTTCTCCTGTGATAATCATCCAAGTTAGTATGGGCAATTCCAGGCTGAAATGATATTCTAAAAGCGGAGTAGGCAAACCAGGACAAGGAGTTAAACAATGCTACGAAGTATGGATGAAATGAAGAGTTACACCGTTATGTCTGCGGATAACGACATTGTCGGTCAGGTACACGATTTCTACTTTGATGATATGGTTTGGGCAGCGCGTTATATGGTGGTTGATTTAGGCACCTGGCTGCCGGGACGCAAAGTACTCATCTCATCGGTGGCCTTTGACCAGCCGGATTGGGGTGGGGGTGTTTCATTTCCGGTCAAGCTGAGCCAAGAGCAAATAGAAAACAGCCCATCGATAGATACCGATCAACCGGTTTCTCGCCAGGCCGAAGAAGAACTAATTCGCTATTATGATTGGCCGGCCTATTGGCACGATGTTACCTTTTACGAAGCCGGGGCCGTGGGTATGACCCCTGAAGATTATTTACACAGCCAGCGTAAGGCGGCCGAAGCCGAAGCCGCTCACCAGCCGACAGCGGTAGCTGAAGCGACTACCTCTCCCAATCTGCGCAGTATCAGTGAAGTCATTGGCTACCATATCGAAGCGGCTGATGGCAACTTGGGCCACGTTGAAGACCTGATTGTTGATACCGAAAGCTGGACTATTCGTTACTTGGTGATTGATACCAGTAACTGGTGGTTTGGCAAAAAAGTGTTGATTTCACCCATGTGGGTCGATCACATTGTTTGGGAAGAAAATCGTGTGTATGTAGAGCTTAACCGCGACGCGATTCAATCCGCGCCGGAATATAATCCCTACGACCCGATCAATCGGGTTTATGAAAACCGTTTGTTTGATTACTACGGGCGGCCGTACTATTGGTAGCTTCGATTTGAGGAGAGGTACATGAACTTACTGGTCATACAACGGACTGGGATTAAACCCTATAAGCCCTACTATCAAACCACCAAACGTATGCTGGACCTGGCAATTTGTGGTTTGTTGTCACCATTCTTAACCCCCGTCGCTTTTATCATCGCTATTTTAATCCGGCTCGACTCCTTCGGGCCGGCTTTTTTTATTCAAGAGCGGGTCGGCAAGGACGGCCGCCTTTTTAAGGTTTATAAGTTCCGGACGATGCATCATAATATCGACCGCGACTCGCATCGATCGTTTATGAAGGCGTTTGTGAATGGCCAGATCAAGGCTGACAGCAACGATGATGATAAGCCGATTTTTAAACCGGCCCAAGGCGCTCATATCACCCGTGTGGGTCGATTTCTGCGGCGGAC
Source organism: Anaerolineae bacterium (assembly GCA_020433785.1). The sequence goes on along the minus strand of JAGRCC010000022.1, from coordinate 4,124 downwards.
CAGTTTGGACGAACTGCCTCAACTGTGGAACGTGATCAAAGGCGAGATGAGCTTAGTGGGGCCTCGGCCTAATGTGACCTGGGAAGTGGAAGAATACCAGGGCTGGCACAACGAACGATTGGAACTACTCCCAGGCATTACCGGCCTGGCTCAAGTGAAAGGCCGCAGCGCCATCCTGTTTGATGAAATTGTTCAGTACGATATTGAATATTTTGAACGGCGCAGCATGAAGCTGGACTTGCAAATTATGTGGTGGACCTTTGCGTCCGTGGTGTTAGGTAAGGGTGCGCGTTAAGGAATGGCCATTAAATAACTCCTGCAATCTGTTAGGTGATTAGTAACTGGTAACTGGTAATTCGTCGCCGATGGGCCACTTACTAATTACTAATGACCAATTACCCAAAGTCAAATGCCGAAGTTATTTAATTCACGATCTAATGCACCGATTTAATGAGCTCTTGTTTCAGTTCCCAGAGCTGTTGGGTTAGTGAAACGTGGTACCGGTGTGGGTTGATCAGTCGCTTAACGCCAGGGTCCAGCCGAGCCAAGTCCTGCCGGCGGCGGTCGCGCATATCCTCAATTGAAGGCAGGTCGTAAACCAAGCGACCTTCATCGAGCACCGTGACCAATAACGGTTCGATCTTAGAGATTTCGGCCTGGTTCAGTTGGCGAGATTTGCCGTGGTCGGCCGGATGGAATACTCTAAACGACTCCATGGCGCGCGGGTCCTCATCATCTAAACTCATTAAATCCACCGTGGCTAAACCCCGTCGATCATACAATCGCCAGACATTTTTGTAGCCCGGATTAGGCGTTTTGATCGGATTTTCAGAAATCTTGATGGCCGGCAGCCATTTACCCCCATCCTGTACGGCCACCAACTTATAGACGCCGCCCAGGGCCGCTTCGCCAAACGAGGTGATGAGCTTCGTACCCACCCCATAAGCCAGCCGTTTTAATAACTTGTCCGGTTCAAGTTTGTATTGATAGGCTTCTTGGACAATTTGAGCGCTGATCTGCAAGATAGCCAGCTCATCCAGGTCGCTTGATAGGACGATGGACGCGTCGGGAAAGCCGGCTTCGTTCAACATCTTGGCGGCTTGTACACTTAGATAAGCCAGGTCGCCGGAATCGAGCCGGATACCGACCGGTTCGTGACCTCGACGTTTGAGCTTTTCAAACACTTTGATGGCGTTGGGGACGCCGCTGCCCAGCGTGTCTACGGTATCGACCAGCAGCAGACAGTCGTCGGGATATACATCGGCGTAGGCTTGAAAGGCGTCTTCTTCACCCATGCCCAGGGCCAAAAAGACCTGCACCATACTGTGAGCGTGCGTCCCTTTGGGCGGGTAACCCAGTAGATGAGATATACCCACATTGGAGGAGAAGTCGGCGCCGCCAATCAGGGCGGCCCGCGTACCAGCATTGGCCCCTTTCTCCTGGCCACGCCGCAGCCCGAATTCCAATAAGAGGCGGCCTTGCCCACTTTGATGAATGCGGGCGGCCTTGGTCGCAATCAGGATTTGATAGTTGAGATGGTTCAACAACGAGGTTTCTAAAATCTGAGCGACGGCCAGCGGCCCTTGAACTACGGTTAGGGGAACCTGCGCATGAACGACCCGCCCTTCGGGAATGGCGCGCAGAGTCAGGCTGTCGAACGTACCGTGAGTGGCCAGCCATTCCAGAAAATCATCGGCAAAGATCGGCCGGTTGGTGCGATCGGTCTGGCTGCGTAAATAATCCAGCTCTGCCTGGCTGATGGTGACCTCTTTCATCCAATCTAACAACCAGGCCAGCCCGGCGCTGATACAATAGCCGGCCTGGTGCAGGCCATAATCAGGATACTTGCGAAAGAAATGGTCGAACTGAACCTGCTTTTCGTGTAGGCCCATTCTAAAATAAAGTTGAGCCATAGTCAGTTGATACTGGTCGGTGAAGAGAAACCCTTCAGCAATTTTTTGCTCTGAGCTTTTCATAGCGCCCTCTTATCGATGTCTTGGTGTGGCTGTCTCTAACCCAACGAACCATCGGAAATTAGCTCGACTGGGAATAGAAAACCGCTTAGAGGAGTATAGCCGGCCACTGGGCCAGCGTTTACAATACATACGTGAAGGTAATAAGTTGTGCCCTTCATTAATTAGCGGTTGCAGAGAGAAGTAAGATAACTTCATAGGTCGTAAATAAAAATATACGCAGACCGATAATATTGTCAATTTATAACTACTCAGCCATTATGTCATTTCGAGCGACGAAGGAGCGAGAAATCTCCTTAGCGTATTCAGCCATCCAAGCCGGCCCAAAACTGAAATACACCTATTTCCATAGTCAAAATTGACAAGATAGACGCATCGAAGTATATTGGTGACTAAATGATGTTTTGTATACAAAACAAAAGGATTCATCTTGTCAAATTTACCACGCATCTCCGACCGAAAATATATTGTACCTGCTGTTGAACGGGCGATTCTCATCTTGCAACTGCTAGACCAAGCGCCAGAGGGCTTAACCATCTCTCAAATTACGCAAGAAATGTCTATTGCCAAAAGCACCGTCTTCACCATTCTCACCACGCTTAACCTGTATGGTCTGGTCGAGCGCGAGGAAGAATCAGGCCGGTATCAGTTGGGTATGGGGCTTTTTACCTTGGGGAGTAGTGTGATCGAACGGCTTGATGTTCGATCACGAGCCTATCCGCTTCTAAAAAGTTTAGCCCAACAAACCCGGTTAACCACCCATCTGGGCATTCTTGATGAAGGTGAAGTTGTTTACATTGAAAAAATCGAGGGACAGGGTCCTATCAAAATCTCGTCAGCGATTGGCCGGCGGATGGGGGTCCACTGCACCGCTCTGGGTAAAGCCATCCTCGCTCACGTGCCGGAAGAGAAATTTCTCACCCTTTTCACCGACTACACCTTACTTCAGCGTACCCCTAACACCATTACCTCCGTACAGCTTTTGCAAGTCGACCTGACCAAAACAAAAGAGCGGGGCTACTCTTTTGATGATGAAGAAAACGAACTGGGAATTCGATGTTTGGGAGCGCCCATCTTCAATCATCGGGGCGAGGTGATCCACGCCGTCAGTATTTCCGGCCCTCGCGACAGAGTCTCGCTTGATACGATTGAACCCTTGGCCGAAAAACTAAAGCAAGCCGCTCAAGAAATATCGCAAGCGATAGGCTTCGTGCCTGTCGAATAAGTAAGTTTTGTATAAAAAACCATAGTTCATATAAAAAACAGTAATTTGACAAATCGATCCGAGTTTAATATACTCTGGCTCTACAACCTGTTGATTTATGCCAAAATCGGTTTTTGCCCCTCACTAGAGTCTACTGAAAAAATTCTACCTGTTATTAAATAACTTTGTAACCATAGCATCTATGGAGGATGATCTCCACCCTAACCGAGCATCACGTTTTATGAAGGCAAAAAAAAGAAGCGCCGCTCACCTACCAAGTTACACGGCACTTCTGGGTTCGGCTTCATGAACAGAGATTTTGAGGTCTCTATTCACCTGCCTGTTTCTCATTATAGGAGATTAACGGAATTGGGCAAAGAATAGCCTTTTTGTAAGGCTTATTCAAGCAATAACCAACCGGCAGAATAGAATAATGTTCCTCTCTCGATGGTGTCGTGTGGAGACCCTCAACTCATTTTACAAAGGTGTGAAAGGAGGGAGCTTACCAACAACGTATAGGTGGGTTTAGAGTTTCATAGTCGATACAACCCTAATTTTATCCTATTATCTCATGGAGGAGGAACATTCAATGAAGTCAAAGTTGATAAGTTTGTTGATTATTTTGGCGGCCTCAATACTTACTCTGGCCGCTTGCGGTAGTGCCCAGCCTGCGCCGGAAAGCGCTCCCCCGGCTGATACAACCGAAGAAGAAGCCGCTCCCGCAGCCGACGCTGATGCTGAGGCTGAAGCCGATACCGAAGCCCCTGCCGAAGCCGAAGCGTCCATTCAAGTCACTAATCCCGATGGCTACGATATCAATAAATGTTTTGTGGCCGCCCCGGCCAATGATGGTACGGTTCAGTACGAAGCCAAACCGGGTCCCTACAAAATCGCCGTCAGCAACTCCTTTATCGGTAACGACTGGCGCACCCAGATGATCCAGATGG